>NZ_LWGE01001560.1:0-1204 GCF_001635315.1 Oleiphilus sp. HI0123 | reverse complement strand
TTTTTTATGAACTCAATTGACAGTAGTTTATTTATTCAAAAGATAGATAACTAACCGGTATTACTAACTAGCGATATATATATGGCACGAAGGAAGCATAGAAAGCTTGTTCAGCAGGCAGAATTGGACATCACTGCGTTCATGAATCTCATGATTGTACTTGTGCCGGTATTGCTATTAAGTATGGTTTTTTCTCAAACAGCAGTATTAGACCTTAATTTTCCAGTACTGGACGATGCGCAACTCCCAGATAATTCCGAAGAATTGCAACTGCAACTAATAATACGTAAAAACAGCCTGACATTGGCTGATACGAAACAGGGTTTAATAAGAAAGATTCAGAGTAGTGAGCAAGGTTACGACTTTGATTCCTTAGTGAAAGTCCTTAAGCAGTTAAAAAACAGGTTCCCTGAGAAGACTGATATCACATTGCTTTTGGGCGAAGAGATAAATTATCAAACTCTTGTTAGTGCCATGGATTTAACTCGCTCTTATGAGACTGTTGTTGCAGCAAGTGTTGTTAATGCAGAGCTTTTCCCCGATATATCTATTGGTGACGCACCCATTTTGGATGTTGAAAGTACTGGTGGGGGGGCGACACCATGAAACTATCCAGAAGAGCGAAGAGGATGCAACGTCATTACCGACGAATGCATAAAACCGGTGGCTTAAACCTTGTGTCACTCATGGATATTTTTACCATTTTAGTTTTCTTTCTGATGGTGAACTCTTCAGATGTAAAAGTACTTCAGCAGGATAAGTCTGTTGAGTTGCCGCTGTCGGTGGCTAAGCAGCAGCCTAAGGAAAATATCGTAATTGCTGTAAGTGGCAGCAATATCCTTGTTCAGGGGCGGGTAGTATCTAGCATTAGTGAGGTTTCAGATGACGGTCTATTTCCTGGCTTAAAGTCAGAGCTGGACTATCAAGCAAGTAAAAATCAGTCTTTGCAGAATGTTCGTGATGGATACCCTGTTACTTTAATCGCAGATAAAAACGTGCCTTATAAGCTGTTAAAAAAGATTATGGCAACTTGTACTGCCGCCAGCTATACCCGGGTTTCCCTGGCTGTATCAAGAAAGCTTGAAGGTAAGGGGTAGGGATGATTTTTCCACAAGACCGCTTAAATCTACCTTGGACGAAAGAAGCTGGTGAAAGTAAACGTTTCAGCAGTATTCTGCTTACCTTGCTCATGGTCTTTTTGGTA
>NZ_LWGE01001559.1:0-1362 GCF_001635315.1 Oleiphilus sp. HI0123 | reverse complement strand
TTGCAATATTGATGAATTACGATTGTCAGTCAATACACCTTAGGGGGCTTAGCATGAGACATATCAATTACAACCACCTGCTATATTTTTGGACCGTCGCTCGAGAAGGCTCCGTCGCAAAAGCAGCTGAGTCTCTTCATTTAACGCCTCAAACAATCAGCGGTCAGCTGAAAATGCTTGAAGAAACTATCGGTGAGCCTCTGTTTCAAAGAGTGGGTCGCGGCCTAGTTATCACCGAGATGGGGCGCATGGTTGAGCAATACGCCGATGAAATATTCAGCCTGGGCGCTGAGCTTACTCAACGAGTCAAAAGCAAGCAGCCCGGAGCACCAATTACTTTCAATGTTGGAATCGTAAACTCCATTCCCAAACTCATCGCTTATAAACTTCTCGAAGCAGCTATGAAACTAGATGATCCGGTAAAAATCGTCTGTATGGAGAGCGACCTAGATAGCTTGCTTGGAGATTTAGCCGTTCACAAACTTGATTTGGTGCTATCTGATCGCAGTATTCCTACCGGGCTCAATGTTAAAGCCTTTAGCCATGAGCTAGGTTCTAGTAGCTTATCTTTCTTTGGCACAGACGAATTGCGGCACCAACATTCAGGAGAGTTCCCTGAATTGCTAAATGAGGCACCCGTTCTTCTCCCTCTGAATGATCATGCTTTACGTAGAAGCTTGGATGATTGGTTTGATCAGGTAGACATATCACCAAATGTCATCGCAGAGTTTGACGATAGTGCATTGCTAAAAGCATTTGGCGAAGGCGGTGCAGGTTTTTTTCCTGCGCCATCAGCCATGGCAAGCCAAGTTGAGCGCATGTATAACGTTAAGTCGATTGGTGAGATAAACAATGTTAGCGAACACTTCTTTGTTATTTCACCAGAGCGAAAATTGAAACATCCGGCTGTCGTTGCAATTACCGATGCAGCACGACGAAGCTTTTCATCTATTAGCCAAGCATCTTAGCTGCCGCTTCATCTGAAATTCCGCGCATGCGGCGCAGCATATAACGTTTTGCTTTGGCAAAGCTCTGTTCAATCGCGACACCACAATTTTCGCTCTCTACCGCTAGCTGTAAGTGCTCCCCTACACATGGGTGAATATTCAGCTCACAGTAGTAAAGAGCTCTATTATCATGTTCTTGTTGGCGTTCCTCTATCAACAGATTTACTGATTCAATATCAGTGTTAATGCCACTCAGGTGAAAGGAATAGTAAAGATCGACTGTTCTGCTCCAGTTACGCATTACGTGCTCACTTACATTTAGGTACAGCATAATTTCAACTCCGTGTTTTTTTACTATGCTAACGACCAACTACCCTAGGTATCCATAAGTTATTCACTCATAAATACTTCGAAG
>NZ_LWGE01001558.1:0-3261 GCF_001635315.1 Oleiphilus sp. HI0123 | reverse complement strand
TCACTGTAAATGTTTGAGGTAATAAATATGTTGAGATCGATACCGGACTTAATTCAAGAAATCAGACCTAAAGTACGCTGTGTAACATCATCAAGCGCCAAGCTGGAAATGAGCAATAATGGTGGTATTTTGATTGACGTAAGAGAACCCATGGAAGTGGCACAAAACCCGACACCGAACGCCCTCAACATTCCACGTGGTGTCTTGGAAATGAAGGTATCAGAACTCCACCCACATGAAGAAACACCGCTCTATATCCACTGCGCAACCGGTGCACGCGCCACTTTATCTGCAGAGCAGCTGATGAGAATCGGCTATAAGCATGTATCGGTGATCACTTGTGATATTGAGACGATATGTCAGAGCTAGAATAATTAGAAAGTAGAATGGCACTTACTTAAACTGAATTTCACTTTTTTACAGTGGAAGCCTAGAGAAACATTACTCCTCTGTGCAGCAAAGCGCTCTGTGTCCTCTGTGGTTAAGGGCCTTAGTCTTGAAGATCAAAAACCCAAAAACGAATCCACCACAGAGGACACAGAGCGGCCGATGGCCTGTACGGAGATAATCAAAAAAGGGTTCTTAAATGAATGGCTCCTATTTAATCTGAATTGCACCCTATAGATAATCATTTGTTTAGATGGAACATATGCTTAAGTAAGTGCCGTTCGGTCTAGAGTAAATTTACTCTGACCGCAGCCTCTCCTTCTAATTATGTTAGACTGCCGCTAGTTTTTAAGCGCATCAAATTGAAGGAACTCCCATTAAATGGACTTAGAAGTAAAACCCTATACTGAACAGCCTTTTAGATTCAGCGGCAAAGCACTCGAATTCTTTGGCATTTGGATCGTCAATATAGCTCTCACCATCGTTACGCTGGGCATTTATTCGGCCTGGGCGAAAGTTAGAACACACCGCTATTTTTATGGCAATACTCAGCTTGACGACAGCGCCTTTCAATATTTGGCAAAGCCTGAACAGATTCTAAAAGGGCGAATTTTTGCATCCATATTATTCGGCATTTATTACGCAATAAATTCCTATAATGGCGTTTGGGGTTTGTATGCCGCTGCAGCAGTGACAGTTTTAGTGCCTGCAATCATTGTTCTTTCTATGTCGTTCAGGCTCCGCCACACAGCTTATCGTGGTATTACCTTCCGCTTTGAACGAAACTTCAAGCAAGCTTATTTATTTTATGGCCTACCGGTATTTTTGTTCCTGGCTCTGCTTGTTAGCTCAATATATTTTTCTGTGCCCAGTGAGGTATGGGAATACTCGGAAGTCCCGATTTCTGAGGAGATGCCAGCTGATGAAACGACAGAGATACCTGCCGTAGGAGAAGAAGCAAAAATAGATATTGAGGAAGAGTTTAATATGCCTTGGGGGCTTGCTGCTTTGTTCCCATTGTTTATCTTGGGCTTTCCCTTCTGGCAATACTTAAAAGCTATTTTCCTTGTAAATAACGCTCGCTATGGCACCTCACCATTCAGCTATGGCGCTGGCGCAAAAAGCTTCTATCTTATGTATTTAAAGGCCTCCGGTGTTTTTATCTTAGCGATATCTATTGTACTTTGGACTTTATCCCAGCTAGACCTTATGAATTTTACAAGTGAAGAAACAGCACCGTCTTTTTCAAACCTCATTTTAATTCAGCTGGTATTCTTTACTGTTTATTTATGGATCTTTGCCTACCTTCAAACCAAGCGCCAAAACTTGATATTCAATCATACCCAGATCGAAGAGATGACTTTCTCAAGTACATTGAGCGTTAGCTATATGTTGTATCTATACCTCAGCAATACGATTGCCATTATCTGCTCACTAGGCTTACTCATCCCCTGGTCGATGATCCGTACTGCGCGCTACCGCGCAAGCCAACTAACACTGCTGACAAATCAATCTCTCGATAATTTCGTCGCGGATCAACAAAATCAATTGACCGCAATGGGTGAAGAGTTTGGTGAAGTCTTTGATATCGAAGTGGGAATTTAAATGCTGACGAAGCCTGGTTGCTAACAATGGAGATTTCCGGCTATTTGTACCTAGGGCAAAGCTCATCACGGCTTCCCGCTAAGCTACATTATCAGGAAGGCGGTCAGCTCTGCTTTTTTCCAGAAAGTGAATTTGTCACTGAGTCATCCAATGAACCCTTAAAAAAGGTCGCCATTAAAGATGTCGACATCTCATCACGCATTGGCAATACCCCGCGCTTCATTAGTTTTGGCGATCAATGTCAATTTGAATGTGCTGATAATTTAGCAATCGATGAACTGATTAAAACCGCCCAGCAGGATGGCTACCTCAAAACTAAAACATATTCCGGGCTCGCTCACCGCTTGGAAAGTAAGCTTCAGTTTGTTGCGTTAACCTTAGTTTTGGTAGCGGTCGCTAGCTGGGGTTTTATCGCTTATGGCATTCCTTTTTTCAGCGAAGAATTGGCCCACGCACTGCCCGCTGAAGTATCAACAAAAATTGGTCACGGAGGCTTAGAAATCCTAGATAAGAGCGTGTTTCAAAGCAGTGAATTAGCTGAAGAAGAGCGCGACTCCTTAAGGCAGGCCTTTAATCGCATCGCCGACGAGCTGACAAAGATTGAAGGCCTTGAGCTCATTCCAATGAAAATCGAGTTCCGCAAAAGCGAGTCCATCGGTGCGAATGCTTTTGCACTTCCATCAGGAACCATTATTTTTACCGATGAGATGGTCAAACTCGCAGAGAACCAAGAGCAGCTGGAAACGATCATGCTGCATGAAATTGGACATATCGCTCACCGGCATAGTCTGAGAAGACTGATACAGCAATCCAGCCTAGCCCTATTCATCGTTATCGTAACTGGCGATATTTCAACCACCAGCCAAGCAATTCTTGCCTTACCTGGTGTTCTTCTGCAAGCAGGCTATTCCCAAAAAATGGAGCTCGAGGCTGATGATTTTGCGCTGAAACATTTACAAGAGTTTGGCTTACATCCTGAGGATTTTATTACCTTAATGGAGAACTTAGAATCCCAAGAAAAAGACCAAGGTGCAAACGAGCCCGAAGAAAACATAGGTAGCGTGGAGCCAAAACAAGAATCTGAAATACAGGGCTATTTTTCAAGCCACCCAAGCACGTCAGAGCGGCTAGAACGATTTAGAAATCACCGTCATTGAAGCGCTAAACACTAAAGCTTAGCGCCTCCCCATTTCCCTCTATGCCAGTGAATACCGTAAACAAAACCTTGGCCCAGGCGAGAGAAAGAAAACAAAAGCCAAATCACCAGCA
>NZ_LWGE01001557.1:0-1728 GCF_001635315.1 Oleiphilus sp. HI0123 | reverse complement strand
TATACCCACGTACTCTAAAGTCTAGATAGTCTGCGTTGTATACATACGGAACACCAACGATTGCATTAGCGTTGGGAGTAGATACCACAAACTCTGGTGGTAAGTTATAAGGCCTGTCATTTCTTAGTGCAAATTTCTGTAGTGTCTTATTACCACTTTCATCGCTTATTTCAACGACAATATCTGTATGCCCACCAAAGCTGCCGGCAGTTGTCCAGGTAACTCTTGGATAGCTAAGCAAACCATTGGCATCAATAGACATGTTATAAGCGGGATCTACTAACTGGAAAGTTAATTCCTCCCCTTCAGGATCAAATGCCTCTACCTGATAAGAATATGATGCTTCTGAGGTCGTTAGCAAAGAAGGCATTGATGTTATCACAGGAGCCTGATTTTCTATCGCTTCCGTCCATGTAACATCCAGTGTGGATATCAGCTCCATTACTGTTGCTGTGATGGTATCGACTCCAGAGTTCAGCCCAGAGTAACAGAAGGTCGACTCACCCACTGAGTCAGTCATGACATAGTCAAAATCCTCATTTTCCCCAGTTGTAGCAAATGCAACTCTTACTCCTGCAGCTGGTTTACCTTCACTATCAACTGTTGTCGCCATCACGCATAGGGACTCACCAATTGAGGCAGAACCATCACTTGAGCTAAGGTCAAGTGATGCGACATCACCTGGTAAACTAAACGCCATGCCTCCAGAGTATGCATATGATTCATATCGAGCATAACCGTAGTTATACATTCCCATCGGCTCACTTGCCTCCAAAAAATGAGACCCCGTTTCAATCTCTATTTGAGCAAATGAATATTCAGTACCAGGTACCTCAGTAAATAGGCTTGTATCTACACTATTTCCATTGAGTTGGACAGAGCCGACCGCTGAAGTTGCTATGACAACATTAATAAAGTTTCTATCGATCGTATAAGCAGGTGTATTAACCAAATAGCTTTTGAGGTATTGCTCAACGGGGGTGACCACCACCATCGCTGGATCCGCTTCCACTAGCGCGGGTGTGCCTCCATAACCTCCATCAAGGTTTTGCCCCGCCATATACTGCATGACCATCACGGGATGAGAGGTCTTAATATGCTGTGCATCATTGGAGAAAAACTCAAAGTACTGCTTTTTACCCAGTTTAGCTTTGTATACGCCATCAATGTATACCAACGTTTCGTCAAAAGGCGCTATAACTCGGAAGTAATCTCCACTATCGCCAAAACGGTTCTCGCTTCTCCCCCAAAAAGGGGTAGTGATATATTCTGTCGACAAACTCTCGATCGGCGGTAACTGCTCAACCAAATGATCACATGCAGATACACCTTGCGGTATAAATGCGCAAGGGTGCTGCCCTAGAACTGATATTGGTTTGTTCGATTTAATTATCGAACCTGTTAGATCTGCAAGATTAGATGCGCGAGCTTCTAAATTGTATACATCTCCCTTGTTAAGCGTGATATTAAACAAGCTTCCAACCTTAACTCGCTCATACTCGGCCGGGAAAATATCCATAGAAGCATCTATCTCGATAGAAGTATCATCTTCCGTCGCTACGATCCCTATTACAGGGTTCGTTCTCTGCATATTCGTGTAATTCTTCAATGCAACGTAATGACCAATGATATACTCATTCCCTAGAGCACTAACGGGTAGCGCCAGATGCCCGTCAGTTGAATATTGTTTATGATTCATAACATAAACAGATATATTATTGTTTGATG
>NZ_LWGE01001556.1:0-2557 GCF_001635315.1 Oleiphilus sp. HI0123 | reverse complement strand
ATCGGGTACACTCGAACGTCGGGACGAAGGTTCTGAGCGTATCATGGACTCCAATGACCAGGAAAAAGAGCGCGGTATTACCATTCTGGCAAAAAATACAGCCATTCAATGGAATGACTATCATATCAATATCGTTGACACACCTGGGCACGCTGACTTCGGTGGCGAAGTAGAGCGTGTATTATCGATGGTTGACTCGGTATTGCTGTTGGTTGATGCCGTTGATGGGCCGATGCCTCAAACTCGCTTTGTGACTTCAAAAGCGTTTGAGCAGGGTTTACGTCCTATTGTTGTAATCAATAAAATAGATCGCCCGGGTGCTCGTCCAGACTGGGTGATGGATCAGGTTTTCGATTTGTTTGATAGCTTGGGTGCGACGGATGAACAGTTAGACTTCCCTGTTATTTATGCGTCGGCGCTGAATGGTATTGCTGGTTCAGACCCTGAGGATATGGCTGACGATATGACGCCGCTGTATGAGATGATCACAGAACAAGTGCCAGCGCCTGATGTAGATCCTGAAGGAATGTTCCAGATGCAGGTGTCTGCATTGGCTTACGACAGCTACGTAGGTGTTATTGGTGTAGGTCGTATTACTCGCGGAACATTGAAGCCAAATCAGCAAGTAATTATTAAAGATGCCAAGGGTAATGAGCGTAAAGGCAAGGTGCTTAACGTCAAAACTCATATGGGGCTTGAGCAGGTTGAGACGCCACTGGCGAATGCCGGAGATATTGTTTGTATCAATGGTATTGATGGCTTAGGTATTTCAGATACTTTGTGTGACCCGGAGTGTGTAGAGGCTTTGCCAGCACTAAACGTAGATGAGCCAACCGTAAGTATGACCTTCGTGGTGAATGATTCTCCTTTTGCGGGCTTGGAAGGTAAGTTTGTTACGACGCGTAATATTAAGGATCGTCTTGATCAAGAGCTTATTCACAATGTGGCATTACGAGTGGCGCCAGGTGATACGCCGGACAAGTTTGTTGTCTCGGGTCGTGGTGAATTACACCTTTCTGTATTGATTGAAACAATGCGTCGTGAAGGCTTTGAGATGGCGGTATCGCGCCCTGAAGTTGTCCAGAAAGAAGTTGATGGCCAGATTCACGAGCCGTATGAGATGGTTGTAATTGATGTTGAAGAGCAGCATCAAGGGCCTGTGATGGAAGCAATGGGTTTGCGAAAGGCAGAATTAACCAATATGGAGTTGGATGGTAAAGGGCGTGTGCGTCTTGAGTTTGTTATCCCTTCTCGTGGTTTGATCGGTTTCCGTGGATTATTCCTGACGCTGACTTCTGGTTCAGGCATCATGACGAGTGTCTTTGATCACTATGGCGAAGTGAAGTCTGGTGGCTCTTTTGAGCGTCAGAACGGTGTGTTGGTGAGTATGGTCAAAGGTAAGACCACTGCTTATTCGTTGTTTACTGTTCAGCAGCGTGGCCGTTTATTCTTAGGCCCTGGTGTTGATATTTATGAAGGTCAGATTGTCGGCATTCACTCACGCTCTAATGACTTGGTTGTTAATACGGTCAAAGGTAAGCAGCTAACGAACGTTCGTGCATCGGGTACCGATGAGGCCTTGACCTTGGTTCCGCCGATTACGCATACGCTAGAGCAGGCGCTTGAGTTTATCGAAGATGATGAGTTGGTTGAAGTAACGCCAGAAAGCATTCGTATTCGTAAGAAGCTTCTTACCGAGACTGAGCGAAAGCGTAATAAGAAGTAAGCTTCTGTATAGTCTGTATAGAAAGTAGCTTAATAATTAAGCCCGCCTCCATATTTGGAGGCGGGCTTTTTTGTGGGTCATCGATATGACATATTAAAGGATTATGCTTAATTAAGCTTGGGAGAGAAAAGTGAAAGGTCTGATTCAGCGGGTAAGCTCTGCTTCGGTCGAGGTCTCTGGTGAAGTGGTTGGGGAGATATCTAAAGGGGTTTTGTTATTGCTGGGCGTTGAGAAGCAAGATACTGAAGCTTCGGCACAGGCTTTGCTTGAAAAGGTAGTGGGCTATCGTATTTTTGAGGATGAAGCTGGTCGAATGAACAAAAGCCTAAGGGATATAGGAGGTGAGTTATTGCTGGTTTCCCAGTTTACGTTGGCAGCGAATACAAAAAAGGGGCGGCGGCCAAGCTTTTCAGAGGCCAGTGAGCCTGGGCGAGCGCAAGAGCTTTATAAGATATTTGGAGAAATGGCCGAGGCGCAAGGTGTTCGTGTGCAGAGAGGGGTATTTGGTGCGGATATGCAAGTTTCTCTGGTGAATGACGGGCCGGTTACCTTTTTGCTTGAGGTGTAGTTATTGTGTGCTTGTTAGTGGATTTTGAGCTTTTTTGGTGCAAAACGGCTAATTTGCGAGAAAAATGTAATTATTTTTTGTACTTTTGTTTATTTGCTGCTAAATAATAGTTAAGCTTAATTTTAAAAAGGACTTGTAAGATATTGTTTGTACTGGTTAACCACTAGNGAATGACTGGTATATCTTTATTGCAAGTGCAATGACGCATATAAAAGTGAAGTAAGTTTTGCTTGGCATTAAATAAGGCTTGGGTGTTTTTGATC
>NZ_LWGE01001555.1:0-4897 GCF_001635315.1 Oleiphilus sp. HI0123 | reverse complement strand
TGCCCCGCGGTGGTGGACCAAAAGACCACAAATGGAACTTCTTTCGAAGAAAGGACTGGGCGGATGCCATGGATCGTGCCAGTAACAGTGGACTGCTGCTTTTACGGCTGCTCTCTGTCGGATCGTCGGTAAGCAAAGGTACTGGTGGGAGCGAGACAAGAGACTCGTGCAGGGCATCCAATTTTGCCGCCAGAGCGACTTGAGCGTTATCTCGCCGCACCTCCCCCGCGTCCACCTTGAGTTCATAAGCCGCTACCACGGGACCTGTCGAAAAGCTCCGCCGAGCGACGCGATGCTTTTCTATCATCATCTTCATCATCATCTTCTTCGTCATGGAGTTAATGAGTTTATCAACCAAAAGGTTTAATACGATGTATGGGTATCAAATGGATTTGTATTAGAGACTAAAATTTCGGAGTTCAACTTGTACAAAATTAGCATAACTATCTCAAATCTAGGGCTGGAGTTTGGGCAGAGCGGTCATTTTCCATTGTTGATCCGTGCTGCGAATCATGCCTTTGGAGTTAAAGGATACTAATAAAACGCTCGAGGTAGCTATTTTTTAGAACCTGACCTAGGCACCATCAAAAGCTAAAGGTCTGCTTTCCTGTTTTAAGTAATGTAAGGTTTCGAGGAAAATAGGCTCGATTCTTATGACCGCTATTCACCATTTTTTGATACTGGGATAAAAGTTCGTATCAGTAATATTCAGCCAAAGCTGAGAGAAGTACCAAGGCCTGCTTTTGGCACTTAGCGGACGTCAAGCAGCGCTTGCCAACCAATAGAAGAATTGAACTCAGAAGTAATGGTATTTAATATGCGCCACATAATTATCTGTTTTTAACTCGCCGTTCTTTTCTCTTAGGATGTTGGTCAGCCCTTTGTATTCCAATAAACGTTTTGAGGACCGTTCATAGTGCAGGTAAATCGGGTCCATCACTAGTCCGATTAGCCAGCTTTGCGGCTTAATGGATAGTTGCAAGCGTTCTTCATTAATATCAACAGTCTCTAGTTTGAAACCAATTAACTCAGACCGATCAAGCGACAGGATTTCAAATTTGATCTTCTTTCCCGCTAGCAAGTGCTGCCAATATTTGATGACCAAACGATCAAAGCCTGCATCGGCGACAATGCGCTTGCTGTTATCAATGCTTATCGTTTCATGCTGCAGGTCTTTCTTTTTGATGTGTTCAATCTTTACCTGATTGTCAGTTTTGGTCAGAAGACTTGTTTGATTCGAGCGGAGGTCGATAAAGCTCATGTCGGGTATTAATTTATGCTTCGAGAAATCCAGATCTTTCTTCGCAAAGACCTCTCCGTCTGGCGCCTTGTATTCGACATATGCATTGTCATACTGATTTGATCGATTGAGGTTTATATAGTGGTGCTCTGAGTACAGCAACTCGTCACTGTCTAGCGAATACGCTTTGCCCTCAAACTGAACGACTTTGATATCGCTTGGCGCAGCTTGTAGCTGAGCGCAAAGCGAAGAGAGCACAAAGAAACTGGCAATTGAGAAACTGCTAATAGCTTGCATATTTGCCTCCTTGGGCTGGCAGATCCTCCTTTGGTGAAGAGGGGAAGATTGCAGTACACAGAACTCCGACTACGAACCATTCTAGGATGATGAAAATAAGGGAGGCGTCTGCAAAGTGAAGCGCGCCGAAGTGACGGCCTGCCAGGTATGAAGCGGGTCCGGAAATGCAACATAAGCAGATGAAAAAATATGGCTTGGCTAAAAACCATTGCAGCGACGAAAGCAGTGTGAGCGTAAACGCACACCACATTATGATTAACCACAAGGGAATTATAAAATCGTTGGTTCTTAACTCGGGGTTCGGAAACTGGTAAACGCCTAGATGCATAAGCAAGCTGTCGATCAGAATGCCGATACACGCGATATACAAGAGTTTTAATGAGTTGTGAGTCGATGCGTTTGTTCGAACGAAATGCACTAATAGCAAGGCGAATGCGCAGAGCGCCAGGTACCAATCTGATAAAATTGCCAGAAACCAACAGCTTTGGAATAACACCGCATTGAGGAGCCTATTTAGTTGTTCCCGAGACATTGAGTAGACTCCTTAATGGTGTGGTTGGCTATATCGCTTATCACTGCCTTATATGCGAGACAGGGGCTCGTTTCTATAACCTGGTTTAGCGAATAACATATGAGATACGCCGATAGAGCGCTCTTTGAAACCTCCTGCGCAGTAGCAGAGGTAGAACTCCCACATACGTTTAAATTCTTTGCTATAGCCTAGCTCTGTGATGGTCGCTGAGGCTTTATTAAATGAATCCAACCATGCTAGCAGTGTTCTAGCGTAGTGTTCCGCAAAGTCCTCTTGATAAACGAGTCGTAGGTCGCTGGCCTTCATCGATGAGCTAGTGAGAGCCTGAATTGAAGGAATACAACTACCAGGAAAGATATAACGCTGAATAAAATCGACGTTGCGTTTGGCGTACTCGAAACGCTGGTCTTCAATTGTGATGGCTTGAATCAGCATCGCGCCATTTGGTTTCAACAGTGAGGCGCAAGTCGCGAAAAAGGTGTCATAGTATTGCCAGCCAACCGCTTCGATCATTTCTATTGAAACGAGCTTGTCGAATTGCCCCTCTAGCTCACGATAGTCTTGCTTTAGAAGTGTGATTTTATCGCTTAAGCCTGCTTCGCTGATCCGTGTTTGTGCTAACTCATGTTGTTTATCAGAGATCGTGGTGGTGGTGACTTTGCAGCCATAGTGCTTGGCAGCATAGATGGCGAACCCGCCCCAGCCAGAGCCAATTTCAACCACATGGTCAGATTCAGATAGGTTTAGTTTTTCACAGATAGTCTTAAGCTTGTATTGTGATGCCTCTTCCATGCTTGCCTGTTCGCTAGGGAAGATGCCAGAGGAATACATCATTGTCGGGTCCAGGAAGGTCTTAAATAAATCATTACCCAGGTCGTAATGCGCAGCGATATTTCGCTTGGAGCCTTTTTCGGTATTTTGGTTCCAGAGGTGAAAGGCTTTAGTTAAGGGCCGGGATAGCAGGGCGAAGCCGCCTTCCATTTGATCTAGAATATCACGGTTCTGGACCATGACTTGCACTAGTTTAGTTAGATCCGGTGAGCTCCAGTCTTCTGACATATAGGCTTCTGCCGCGCCTATGCTGCCGCCCGTCATAATATCTAGATAACAATTTTCATCAAGAATATGTAGCTCGGAATAAAGCGGGTCATTGGGAGAAAGTGGTTCTCCGAAGAGTGTACGTGCGCCTGGTTCAACAATGACAATTGTCCCCGTGTGCAGTTTTTGTAGCTGCTTATGTACGAGTTTTCGGGCGACGCTACTTACACTGAATTTTGATTGCTTTTTGGCGTGACTCACTAGGCTTGTGGGACTCATCTCGATGTCTCCTTTACGGGCATTCGTTGTTATCTTATTTGCTTAAGTTAGGGTGATCGTAAAATGGTATGCGCTTTAGCCATAGCTTTAACGCTTGCCAATATATCCCCATGCTTACTCTTACGGTCATAAACGGAAATCGGATCAGTGTGCTGGCTAAATAGTTTGTGAAATCGTATCGCTCCATCACTAACGTGGCGTCAAAGTGCTTTTCGTTTTGTTCGTCGCGCTGGGTGTTATCCATATGCACTCTTAGCCCTTGGTTTGGCTCATCAAAGGTCCAGTGATAGGTCATATCCATAGGGTTGAACGGCGAAACATGAAAAACTTTGGGAAACTCATAGTGGTGATATTTTTGTGCTTTCAGGGCATACGAGCCATACTCTCCCGATTGACCTACGGGTAGCACATAAGCATGCCGTTCACCCCATGGGGTGTTGGTGATTTCAGCCAAAATAGAAACCAGCTTGTTAGCTTTGTCAAAACAGTAGTAGAAGGTGACAGGGTTAAAGACTGCATTGAAATAGCGGGCGTGGCACAGCATTCTGACGTGTTCAATTTCCGGCGCAGATAAACCTTGTTCGGTGAGATTGTTCGTCACTTTGTTAATGACGGCTTGTTTTAAATCGCCCGATTCGGGTGAGTAATAATCATCGCGACGAAACGAGACAATATTGAACTTTTCGAGTGAACAGTACCACTTCGATTTACACAGCGATTCTAACTCGTCTAAGTCAAGATAGAGCATAAACAAGGGGTAGCGAAACTGGTGTTTCTTGGGCAAAAAACGACGATGCCGTATCGATCCTCTATATATTGAGCTGTGCTTTATTTTGCTCACTAGAGTGTTTCTCCGAAAGCCTCTGCGACGCGAAGTCCGCTATTGACCCCATCTTCATGAAAGCCGTTGAACCAATAGGCACCACAATAGTGTGTGCGTCCATGACCAGACTCAGGGTTACCACTTATTTCATGATGACGCGCCTGTGCTTTGACGCCGTCTTGGCTAAAGACCGGGTGGCTGTAGTTGAACGTGCGAATGATCTTGCTGGGGTCTATTTCATTGGTCCTGTTTAGAGTAACTAGAAATGTTTCGGGAGCGTCGTCGAAGTTCTGCAGGATGTTCATGTTGTAAGTCACCATGGCACAATCATTAGCGCGCTGAGGAATATGATAATTCCAAGCCGCCCAGGCCAGTTTTTTCTTAGGCATGAGGCGAGTATCTGTATGCAGAGTGACGCTGTTGTCCTGATAGGGGATTGCGCCAAGAATCTCGCTCTCTTTTTCAGACACATCGCCGAGTAGCCGTAAGGCTTGATCGCTATGGCAGGCAAAGATGACCTGATCAAAGGTCTGCACAGAATGGTCGCTAAAGGTAATGGCCGCCTCGCTAGGGCTTCGTGTTACCTTTATGATATTGCTGTTAAGGTGAATGTTGTCTTTAAAACGCTGTGTAATCGGTGCTATGTAAGACTCTGAACCATTCGTTAGTACCCTCCACTGCGGTCGAT
>NZ_LWGE01001554.1:0-2335 GCF_001635315.1 Oleiphilus sp. HI0123 | reverse complement strand
AGATCAACTCAACACTCCATTATTTATATTAGGATTTACTAATAAAGAGTTTTATTTGGAGATATTCAATGCAGAAATTCCTATTCAACTGCCTAGGGTTGAGCTTTAAGGTTTTCTTAGCCTTAGCACTAAGCCTATCGATTGCAGGCTGTAATGGCGGCTCAAGTAACTCTTCAGGTACAACACCAGGAGATGAAACAGATATCTCCGGGGTCATTGAGTTGCCTGAGAGCTCACCTCTTCAAGAAGATAAGCTCTCAATAGAAGTTGATGACGCCTCATACCCTGTTGACTCTAAACAAAGAGTGTCACTCCCTACTCTAGGCGAATCACCAGCCAATGCGTATCTAATGCTTCCGCAAAGAGAAAGTGATGAATGGCCAAGCGTCTACATGCTTTCTACCCTATTACCCGGAGAGGAAAATACTCGTATCGACAGCGAAGGAACCGCAATCTCCCTGGTCATGCAAGCAATCCCTCAGGAGCTTTTACTAAACGCAGGAAGCGCAAGCGAAGTCAAACAAAGCGTTAGAAACAACTCCCTAGCGTTTATTGATAAATTTGAAACAATGATCGAAGCGGACCCTTATACTTTGCACCTCCACAATTTGAACAATGTCTATGACGAGATCTATCTTGGCGCAGTGCAGAGCAGTCTGGATGCCCTTAAAGCCTTAATGCCAACGCAGGATATTGAACTGGCCATCTCACGCACAAGCACAAACACAAACACAAACTATCGCTCGACTTCTTACGATGGCCCAAGCGATATGGATCTGCACGTAGTCTATGACGACCCAGCCCATACTCTGCTGGGCTTGTCTGTTAAACCAGAAAAAGAAAACAATCGTATTGCCTCGTACATAACCCTGGACAATGATACGAGCCTCTATGTTCGCCCCAGGATTTTTGATCTGGTGTCCGGTGGGGAATGGTATAGTGCCGACTTACCCGTAGGCATTATTAGTAAAGCTTTTGATGAACACTTGCTCGATCCGCAGCAAGGATTCTGGGGTGCCTATCAATCTAATGAACAATCCTTCGAAGTTGAGCATCGCGATGTGGTGGTAGATTTTGTCACCGCAGGAATTACAGGCATCGAGTTCGATGGCTACACCGAAAGTACCACCTTTGCACTTCAACTAAGAACGATATATTCGAAGGTACTCCTTCCAAGCATCAATACGGTGTTTAGCGTTAAGGACGTTGCTATCCAACCTGTTTTTGGCGTGCTCTATAATTCTGGCTTGTTTGATAAAGCCGCGCCCGCCCTATATCAATGGGAGCTTCTTGAAGCCTTAGGCATCGTCTTAGACGAAATGACATCGGGGCTGAATCCTACAAACCCTATTGCGGGATCTTGGCCAAACCCCGTCATAAATGAAATTCTTAGCTTAACAGCTAACGCAGCATTACAAGTTAATTCAGAACAGTTTGCGAAAATGGGGCTCACACTGATATCGCTCAAGGCAACCATTGCCATTTGGGCTGCAGATATGCTTGCCGTAGTAAATGATGCGAGGCATATTCCAAGCACCGTTTCGGCGACTGTTAATTTCCCGATTGATCTGCTTAGCATGACGCCTTTAGCCATTAGCCGTCGTGATGGTGGTGTTATTGAAACAGAAGAAGTCACCCTAAGCGGCTTTGGCTTAAAAACACTAGATCATGTAGATGGCCGACATATTCCGGAAATCGTTCTAAGCGCTAAGAACGGTGAAGGTGAACTTGTTGATAGCGCCAAGTTTTATCCTTCTAATGCGCTGAACACCAACGACCCAGGAACGGAAATTAAATTCGAAGTATTCGGTCAATGGCTAAATGCCGACAGCAACGTCGATACAATTGAAGTTTCAATTGATCATATCTATACCAGTCGCAATCTAATAGGCATGAACAATGTCTATGAAATTACCGTTCCACCTGTAAGTGATCAAGCCAGTTTTACGATTCAAGTGGGCGCTATGGTTATTACTTCAATCGACCAAGAACGGGTTCAAGGTAACGATGAGCTGATCTTAAGTGTTTCAGGCATGACAACTAACATCGACGACTACACCGTCTACTTCAGGACGCATACGGGTAGCATTGTCCACGCTGCAATTCATTCTCTGTCTCAGGGAAGCTTAGCGTTAAGATTACCTTCGCACGAAAATATGGAGGTGGGTCCAATTAGCGTTTATATCGAAAATACCGAAGGTATTCGAAGTAACGAAGTAGCGCTTACGTTTATCCCGGAAAAAGTAGAATTTATATCCAACGGTATGAATGAGTTTGGTCAATTAGAACTAGCAATGACTCAAGCACAAGGCCTACCAGATATCCGCTATGTGTT
>NZ_LWGE01001553.1:0-3024 GCF_001635315.1 Oleiphilus sp. HI0123 | reverse complement strand
CCTTTTTGATCTTTTTATCGACAGCAAATTGAAATCCAATATCGTCACCTTCACTAGGTACGGTGTTCATTTCAATTAATTGTTTTACCTGAGCCTTAATTGCTTTTCGATTCTGCTCTTCCAGCTTCGCCTGATTCAGTGCTTTGTCTCTTTCAGCTTTTTCTTTTTTCTGCTGAGCTATTCGCGCTTCGGCTTCGTTTTGTACTGCTTGGCCTTTTGGAGTTTGCTTACGTTGAACACGTTTCTCTTTTTGAATATTTTTTGCTTTTTTCTTATCTACCAGGCCAGCACCTAATAGTTGCTCTTGTAATGACTTTGCCATCAAACCCTCTCTTGAACGATGTTTAGATGTTACTTCGAATAAGATAAATACTATCATAATTCGCTCTAAACCTAGATTTCTAGCATGATTTTGAATGCGCCTTTGCAAATAAAACATACAATTTACGACCCCTAAACTTTACAATGTAAATATTGCTGGGTAAAGTACACTTACACTGTAAAGTTTAGATACTTTGTTAGTACTAGTATTTTCTTGGCATTTTATATAAACGTGGAGAACTTAAAACAATGAAACACTATGATGCAGTAGTGATTGGCGCAGGAAATGGCGGACTAACCGCTGCCGCGACACTGCAAAAGAATGGATGTAACACCTTACTTGTTGAGCGCCATAATGTTCCGGGTGGATGCGGTACATCTTTCGTCCGCGGAGATTTCGAATTTGAAGTCGCTTTGCATCAGTTAAGTGGCGTTGGGACAGAAGACAGACCTTTCCTTATGAGAAAAATGTTCAAGGATTTGGATGTACTCGATAAAGTTGAACTGGTTCAGGAAGAGGAGCTATATCGATTAATTGTCCCAGGGAAACAAGATATTACACTTCCCGCGAGTTGGTCAGGCATTCAAAAAGTTCTAAA
Organism: Oleiphilus sp. HI0123; assembly: GCF_001635315.1. Lineage (NCBI taxonomy): Bacteria > Pseudomonadati > Pseudomonadota > Gammaproteobacteria > Oceanospirillales > Oleiphilaceae > Oleiphilus > Oleiphilus sp. HI0123. Next base: position 2,104 of record NZ_LWGE01001553.1, on the reverse strand, counting down.
ACAAAATTTTCCTGATGACAGTGATGCTATCACCCGCTTCTTTGATCTAGGAAGCAAGGTTGCTATGGAGTATTACATGGCCTTGCAACAGGTTAGGCGTAGTAATGACGAAAAGCTATTAGAGTCTCAATGTAAACACTTTGCTGCCTACGGTTTAAGAACTACCGATGAAGTATTGAATGAATTCTTCAGCAATAAAGAACTGATCAATACGATCACTCCCTATTGGAGTTATGTCGGTATCCCAACCAATGAATTAGTGTTTGCAGAATTTATTGGAATGCTTTTCGCCTATTGTACCTTCAAACCTTGGCACTTTAAGGGTGGATCTCAGAGTGTTTCTAGCGCAATTATCGATTCGTTTGTTGAAGCCGGAGGGTGCGTAAAGTTTAGTTGTGGTGCGAAGAAAATACATACCGCTGATAATAAGGTTCATGCTATTACACTCGAAGATGGCCAAACCGTAAGCTGTAATTATGTTGTTTCGAACGCCAGCCCACTGATCACCTTCAATGAACTCCTCGATCTTGAAAAGCCACCTATTCAGATCCAACAAGATTTTAAATCTAGACGCAAAGGTGTTTCTGCTGTTTGCTTGTATTTAGGTTTAGATTGTAAGCCAGAGGATATCGGTATTACATCTGCCGCTACCTTCGTAATTGATGGTGACAACCAGGATATTGACGAAACAGAACTATATAAAATGACCGCACCGAAATGGGGAATGGTCACCTGCTACAACTTCATTGACGAAGATTTGGCCCCCAAGGGAAAAAGCGTCATAACTCTTGTAGCACTTCAATACGGCGAAGCATGGCAAGCACTTAGCCCTGAAGATTATGCTGAAGCAAAGTATGACTACGCACAAAAGCTCATTGATCATGTTGAAAAGGCTTACCCAAATCTCAGCCAGTATATTGAAGTTGCTGAGGTAGCGACTCCTTTAACTATGATGCGTTATTTGAACTCACCTGACGGCGCTATTTATGGCTTTAAACAACATATTCAGGATTCTCTCTTATTACGCGACCAATTGAGTGGTATTGAAGGTTTGTATTCCGCAGGAAGTTGGACAGCGCAAGGAGGTTTTCAACCGACCTATATGGCCGGTGAATCAACGGCAAAAAGTATATTGCGTAAAATTAAAAAGTCACAAACGGAGGCTCAACATGCATAAAAATCGCAGCGCAGAACAAAACGTATTAGATGGTGTCGTTGGCTACGTTGAAGCCGTAAAAAAGAAAACCGAGATAGAGCTTAGTGGAAGCGACTTTAGCGAAGAGAAAGGTGCTACGCAAAAGACTATCGACAGTCTACATCCTAAACGCCTTCGTTTACTTGTTACCGATATTTTTACTGATACGCCATCCACGAATACTATTCGTGTCAAAGCACTTGATGGTTACCTTCCCCCTTTTCAAGCAGGTCAGTATATTAACGTTTTTGTTGAGATAAATGGTTCGCCAACTGCCAGACCTTATGCGATGTCTTCCTCTCCCACTGAACGAGACTATTATGACCTGACCGTTAAAAAGGCTCATAGCGGTTTCGTTAGCCATTATTTAGTTGATGATCTGAAGCCTGGTCAAGAGCTTACTAGCACCGGCCCAATGGGAAGCTTTCATCATAATCCACTATTCCATGGTAATGATCTAGTATTCTTCGCTGGCGGATCCGGGATTGCACCTGCACGTAGTATGATCAAACATATCATCGCTAAAGATCTCCCTCATACCATGCATATTATCTACAGCAATAGTTTCGAGGAGGATGTAATATTCGCAAAGGAAATTCGCTCCTGTGCCAAACAGAATCACAATATAAAACTTACAGAATTAATCTCAAGGCCAAGTGAAAGTTATCAAGGCATCGGCGGACGTGTTACTGAAGAGCTTGTTTCATCTTCACTGAGCAACTTAAGCTCAAAGATGTTTTACATATGCGGCCCAACACCCTTTAATGAAAGCTGTGTCGAAATACTTAAAAACTTAGGTGTAAAAGAGCGTCGTATGCTTGTAGAGCTAAACGGCCCTCCTAAGAAACCTGAAACACAAGCACACTGGCCTGAAGATACTTCTATTGAAAAAGAGGTAACTATCACAGT
>NZ_LWGE01001552.1:0-5161 GCF_001635315.1 Oleiphilus sp. HI0123 | reverse complement strand
AAAGGCTCTGGAGAAGAAAAAAGCTCTGGAGAAGAAAAAGGCTCTAGAGAAGAAAAAAGCTCTGGAGAAGAAAAAGGCTCTGGAGAAGAAAAAGGCTCTAGAGAAGAAAAAAGCTCTAGAGAAGAAAAAGGCTCTGGAGAAGAAAAAGGCACTGGAAAAGAAAAAAGCACTGGAACTTGAAGAAGCCCTAAAAATCAAAGAGCGTGAATTGGCTCGACAAGCTCAAGAGAAAGTCTTACTGGAAAAGATGCGTAAGCTTGAAGAGGATCGACTTTTAGAAGCAAAAGCTGCTGAAGAAAAGGCGCGCCAAGCTGAGCTCGAAGCCACGCATGCCTTTGAAGTGAGTGAGGTCGAGCGTTTTATGGCTGCAATTAAACGTAAGGTGCAAACCAGATGGCGTATTCCTCCCAAATCAACCGGTTTAAGCGTCACCTTAACAATAGAGCTTTTACCAAGCGGTGAGTTAAAAGCGGTTGGGATTAAAAGTACTAGCGGAAACCCGGTCTATGATCGCTCAGCAGAGCATGCTGCTAGCAGCATTAGTACCTATCCTGTTCCTGATGATGTAAATATATTTGATCGGCACTTTCGTAAGTTCTCGATGCGATTTTCACCTGTTGATTAGTGAACGTTTTTTAGATAAATGTTCTTGTGACGAAATTCTGAGGTTTGAATGAAGAAGTTTCTAATACTGATATTAACTGCATTTGTATCGGCAGCAGTAAATGCCGAGCTTGTAATCGAAATAGAGGTGGGCTCGGCAAGTGCTCAGCCTATTGCGATCGTTCCGTTTGCAAATAAAAATGCATCGCCATTGCCTGAGGATGTATCCAAAATTATTGCAAACAATCTTCAACGAAGTGGTGATTTTGATACCTTGCCGACCTCGCGTATGCTCGGCTTACCTGAACGCTTCGACCAGGTGCACTTCAGAGACTGGCGTAGGCTAGGGCAGAGTTATATTGTTGTTGGGAGTGTCACGCATCAAAATGGTTCTAAGCAGGTAATAGTAGACTATGAACTTGTTGATATCTTTACTCAAAAATCTCTCATTAGCGAGCGAGTAAAAGCAAGCCCTACAAGCCTTAGAAAAACAGCGCATTATATTAGTGACCGTGTGTATCAGCAGATTACGGGTGTCCAAGGCGTGTTTTCTACCAAGATCGCATATATAACCGTTAAAGAGTTAACCAACAAGCAGCGTCAGTACCGCCTAAATGTTGCAGATGCTGATGGGAAAGGGGCTTATACACTGTTTACTAGTCGCGAGCCTATGTTGTCTCCTTCATGGTCTAATGATGGGCAGCACCTGACTTACGTGTCTTATGACTCTGGTCGCCCAGCAATTTACATTCAGCATGTGATTTCAGGAAATCAAAGAAAGGTGACCTCGTTTAAAGGCTTGAATGACTCGCCTATGTGGTCGCCAGATGATTCCTCTCTGGTAATGACCTTGTCGAAAGATGGCAACGCCGAGTTATATAGTTATGACTTGGCTCGTGATCGCACTGAGCGATTAACATTCGACTCAGGTATTGATACCGAGGCAAGCTGGTCACAGGACGGTAAAAGTGTCGTATTTACAAGTGACAGGGGCGGGAGCCCACAGGTTTATCGTATGTCTCTGAGAGATCGTATTCCGGAGCGCTTGAGCTTTGTTGGGAAGTATAATACCAGGCCTCGCTACAGCCGCGACGGTAATAGTATTTTTTACGTCCACAAAAGTACCGAGCCGGGTGATCAAGGTTTTCATATTGCAGAAATAGATATCGAGACGGGGGATCAAAGAATTCTCACCTCAACATCGCTGGATGAGTCGCCAAGTGTTTCACCAAATGGGCGTATGATTATATATTCGACCTTGCGCGGTGGTAGCAAAGTTTTAGCGGTGGTATCGGTTGATGGTGGTGCGAAATATTTTTTACCATCTAATAAGGGCGATGTGCTGGAGCCTGCCTGGTCACCTTTTTTGTAGATTATTAATTATTGGATATAAACCGGTAAAAATAAAAGCTTTTCGCTAAAACCCGCTTGTGTTTTATAGTGCATCCGGTAAGCTTTGTATGATAATAAGTCAAATGATTTTAGTGTGAAAAGCGTACGATTTGACAAAGAATACTTGAATCCCCACCAAAAAAATGAAGGTAAGATGATGAAATTAAATTCGATCAAGCTGTTCCTGGCGCTTATTTTTTCGATTTTAGTACTAACTGGTTGTGAAAGCTTAAGTACTGAAGATGAGTTCACTGCAGACGAAGTTCCAGCTGCACAAGACGAAAACCAATCTGAAGACAGTGCTTCAACCGGCGGTACAGTTTCAGGTGCACCAGACGCTGATCAAATTAGTGTTGAAGAGCAGGCTGCTCAAAGAGCTAAAGAAGCTGCTATGGCCGAGCAAGCCGCTTTGCGTGAAATGAGAACTTTTTACTTTGAGTTTGACCAGTCAACTGTTAAGTCTGAGTCACGTCCTGCATTGGCAGCTCACGCGGCTTACTTATCTGCTAACCCATCGTCAAAAGTTGTGATTGAAGGTCACTGTGATGAGCGTGGCACTAAGGGTTACAACGTTGCATTAGGTGAGCGTCGTGGTAACTCGATTGCTAAATTCCTAATTGTAAATGGTGTTTCTAAAGCTCAAATTGAAGTAGTTAGCTACGGTGAAGAACGTCCTGCAAATGCTGGCCATAACGAAGCAGCATGGGCTCAAAACCGAAGAGCTTATATTGAGTATCAATAATCATTATGATGATTGATAAGACTCTCGCGCGGAGCTGTTTTTCAGCTCCGGCGCTATTACCAGTTACCCTCCTGTCCTTTCTTGTTATTTCTGCTCCTCTTTCTGCGCGAACACTAATTTTTCAGTCAGAACAAAACAATTCTGCGCCCGAAGCGTCAGCGCCTGCTGAACAAACAGCGTTGCCTTCGGCTCGGCCTGTTAGTGCGCCTGTCGCACTGCCGGTTCAAAGCTCTGCAAATAGTGAATTGTTTTTTATGATCGAGGAATTGCAGCAGCAGCTTAAGGCTCTTAGAGGTGTTGTAGAAGAGCAAGCTAATGAGATACGTCACTTAAAGCGAAATGCGAAGGCTAGATATCTTGACCTGGACTCAAGAGTGTTGGCTTTGTCCAAGCAAGCCAAGTCAAGTGGGTCGAGTTCTACTGTTTCCAATACATCCTCAGTCGTTTCGCCTAGCCTAAGTGTGAATGGAGAGTCAGAAGGTACGAAAGCAAGTGTTGTTACTGATGTCGCTGTCGAGCCCAAAAAAGCCAGTTCGGCTGAAGCAAAGCAGGCATATCAAGAGGCTTATGGGCTTATCAAAGACAAAAAGTTTGACGAGGCGGTTACAAGTTTCTACACGTTTATCGAGAAATACCCAGATGGGCCTTTAACAGGTAATGCCTATTATTGGTTGGGAGAGATTTACTTAGTCTTACCTCAGCTAGAGCAGGCTAGACAAGCTTTCTCTATCGTTGTGCAGGCATACCCTGGTCACAGTAAGGTTGCTGACTCTCTATTTAAGCTTGGTGTGGCATATGATCGCTTACAGAACCCGACTGAGTCTCAAAGATACTTAAGTGAGGTTCAAAAGCAATTTCCTGATAGTACCGCTGCCAAACTAGCAAAAAGTTATAAGATCAATCGCTAAGCGACTGAATTTTATAGATTTTTCGTATAATTTTATAAAACTGTAAAACTAATGTAATTTTTTTGAAATTGCGCTTGTTATTTTCTTAAAAATCATTACTATATGCGCCTCATCGGGTCGTTAGCTCAGTTGGTAGAGCAGTTGGCTTTTAACCAATTGGTCGCAGGTTCGAATCCTGCACGACCCACCATTTTTCTCCGCTGTTCTAATGTAGAGAAGTTGGTGGCAACAGAGCCGATCGATGAGCATAAAATGTTGAAAAACATTGTCTAAACTTGATGTTACTAGCATCGCTAGTTCACAAGATTCCAGCGGGTCGTTAGCTCAGTTGGTAGAGCAGTTGGCTTTTAACCAATTGGTCGCAGGTTCGAATCCTGCACGACCCACCATTCCCTTCGAAAGTCCGCTGTCCCAATATTTCCAGCTAATTCATTAGTTTTAACATATAGTCATTTGTTAGTCTGCGCTCGCTGCTTCGATCTGCTTGCGTTGGTACTCAATCAATTATAGATTTTACTGTCACAAGGATTATACTATGGCACCCAAATTTTAGGTGCAGCTTCACATTAGTGTATTGTGTGTTTGAGTGGCTTCTAGTTAGTAAGAAAAATAGATTCGAACTTTAGATATATCTTTAGATAGGAACGACATGGCAAGTATTGAAGATCGCGTTTTGGTTCAAGAGCATTTAGCGCATGAGCATCTCTCGGCTAGAGAATTAGATCAGGCCAAGGTTGCAGATTACAAAGAGAAGATTAAATCGCTACTTAAAGAAAAGAACGCCGTTATCGTTGCGCATTACTATACAGATCCTATTGTACAGGCATTGGCTGAAGAGACTGGGGGATGCATTTCAGACTCTCTAGAGATGGCGAGGTTTGGTAAGGAACACTCAGCTGAGACTCTGTTGGTTGCTGGTGTGCGCTTTATGGGCGAAACGGCAAAGATACTCAGCCCGGAAAAAACTGTACTAATGCCAACGCTCGAAGCGACTTGCTCACTAGATATTGGCTGCCCGATTGAACAGTTTGAAGAATTTTGTGACCAGCACCCTGATCGAACTGTCGTTGTTTACGCTAACACGTCCGCCGCTGTTAAAGCCCGTGCAGATTGGGTAGTCACCTCAAGCATGGCCTTAGAGCTTGTAAGTTATCTTGATAAACGTGGTGAAAAGATACTGTGGGGGCCTGATCAGCATTTAGGTAACTACATAGAGAAGCAAACAGGGGCTGACATGGTAATGTGGCAGGGTTCTTGTATTGTTCATGAGGAGTTTAAGGGGCAGGGTATAAAGGACCTTATGAAGGTTTACCCTGATGCCGCGGTACTTGTGCATCCGGAATCTCCGCAAAGTATGGTTGAATTTGCTGATGCGGTCGGTTCAACGACTCAGCTTATCAAAGCGTCGCAAGAGTTGCCGAATCAAGAATTTATCGTCGCTACAGATAACGGTATCTTCTATAAAATGCAGCAGTTGTCGCCTGAGAAAGTCTTTATCGAAGCGCCCACTGCCGGT
>NZ_LWGE01001551.1:0-4344 GCF_001635315.1 Oleiphilus sp. HI0123 | reverse complement strand
AAGTAGAAAGTTTTGCAACCCAGTATCAGTCTAGTCAGGCTTTGCAGGCTTCTGCAATGGTTGGGCGAACGGTTTTGGTGCCAGGTACTGAAGCTCCCATGGCGGCAGACGGAACAATTAGTGGATTGGTTGATCTTGAAGCCAGTACAGGTTCATTAAAGGTAAGTATCTTTAACGGTTCTGGTGAGTTGGTTAATCAGGTGGATATGGGGCAACAACTTGCCGGTTCTGTACCATTCTCGTGGGATGGAACAAATAGCAAGGGGGAGCAGATGCCCTATGACAATTACACGATCGCTGCTGAATCGAATCAAGGAGGAGATGTAAGTCAAATTACGACCTTGCTTTCCGCCAATGTGAGTAGCGTATCGATCGGGACTGGTGGTGCCATTTCGCTTAACTTAGCCGGTATGGGCGCTATTCCTTTAGAAGATGTTAGAGAGATTAACTAGGCATGAGTATGTGTCTGGCGTGCGAAATAATTGTAATCATTACGACAAAAAGAATCAGAAGAGAGGTGTAGTATGCCGTTTAACGTTGCATTAGGTGGGTTGAGAGCATCCTCCACGGACTTGGAAGTTACGGGTAATAACATTGCGAACGCGAGTACTGTTGGTTTTAAGCGTTCGCGTGCCGAGTTTGGTGATGTTTATTCCAATAGTTTTTTCGGCAGGGGGGCTACCTCAACGGGAGACGGTGTCGCAGTACAAAATATTCGACAGATGTTTGGTCAGGGTAACGTAAGCTTTACTGACAATAACCTGGACTTAGCAATTACCGGAAATGGCTTTTTCGTGCTTAGTGATCAGGGTGAGGCCAAATATTCGCGTGCTGGTCAGCTAGGTGTGGATAAAGATGGTTTCATGGTCAATAACACGGGTATGCGTGTCCAGGGCTTTCAGGCTGATGAAGGTGGGACGGTATCGGGAGTTCTGGGTGATCTGGTTGTTGATGCGAATGATCTGCCTCCATCAAGATCAACTAATGTCGAAGCAGCTTTGAATCTGGATTCTTCAGAAGAAGCTTTGACTCAGAGTGGCACAACGATTAACTCGAACGGTGCAACGGATGTTGGTGTAGCACAAGCAGGAATTGTGAATGGCTATGCGAGTCAGGATATCGAAGTGACCTTTCCGGATGGCACGTCGCAGACCATTACAACGACTGCGGAATCAACTGCCGGGGCAATTGCATCTCAGTTTTCGCTTTTAGAAGGTGTGGATGCGACTGCTAGTACCAGCTCTACAATAACCTTAGCTGGATATGATAATGCCTCAGGAAATATGAGTATTAGCTTAAACGGAATTAGTTTCCAGCCAGCCGGTGCAACAGATGCATTGCAATTGGCCGACTTGGGAACTCGTATTAACTCGTCTGCGTTGGTGGGGGTTACCGCCGTCATAGATAGTGCTACTGGTGATTTGCAGATTATTCAGGATCAAGGAGCTAACTTGGTATTCGGTTTTGCGGGTGTCTCGGGCGATAGTTTTGAGGTTCTTGGGAGTGATGCCGCGGCGACGCCGGTAGTGCTTGACCCTGATGCTGTTCCTGCCGTTTTGAATGCGACTGTAGGTGGTGGAGTTAGCATTGTACTTGACGAGGGGGTCGTTGCGACCAACTTAAGTGCCACAACGCCCGTCATTACCAACTTTACCGGTGCGCCTTTTGTTAATAACCAATTTTCACCAACGGATCCTGGTACCTATAACCACGCGACGTCAACGACTATTTTTGACAGTCTTGGTAACTCTCATGTTTTGACCATGTATTTCGTTAAGCAGCAGTCTTCGTTGTCGGGAGAAAATACCTGGCAAATGCATGTGCAGGTGGATAACCAGGATGTTGGAGATCCATTAATTGGAACAGATGCATCGCGAGCGACTTATAATTTGGTATTCCGCGATGACGGTACTTTAAATGAAACATTGTCAGATGATGTTTTGATTTCTAATTGGGACCCTTTAGATAGTCAAGGCAATCAAAATGGGGCGGCACGACCTTTGAATGTTGTGGATGGCGGGGTTTTGCCGATTCCTCAGCCGCCAACTAGCTCAAACTTTGAGGTAGATGTATCATCGTTTACTCAGTTTGGTAGCCCGTTTGCTGTAAATGACTTAAGTCAGAATGGTTATACCACAGGTCGATTAGTCGGTCTGGATGTCGATGAGTCGGGTGTCATTCTGTCTCGTTTCTCCAACGGTGAGTCTTTGGTTCTAGGGCAGGCAGCTTTGGCTAACTTCAATGACGTAGAAGGCTTATCACCTGATGGCGATAGTGTTTGGGTGCAGACTTTTGCTTCGGGTGACCCGATTGTCGGGGCGCCTGGTACGGCGTCTTTGGGTCTATTAACGGCCTCTGCAGTTGAGCAATCGAATGTTGATTTATCTGCTGAGCTGGTAAATCTGATTGTTGCGCAGCGTAACTATCAGGCCAACTCCAAGACCATTGAGACGGCCGATACAATCCAGCAAACTATCTTGAATATCTAGTACTGAATTTCGCTCATAGCCTTCCTTGTTTGGGTTGGCTAGATAATTGCAGAGCTTAGGCTAAGGCGTTTGCAGTGTCCGTTTCTTTGACGCTGCGTATTGTTTGATCCTAATGGTGAAGTAAATGGATAAAGCGTTATATATTGCAATGAGTGGTGCCAAGCAGAATATGCTGGCGCAGCGCGCTCATGCCAATAATTTGGCAAATATTAATACGACGGCGTTTAAAGAAGATTTCGCTCAGGCGCGTGCTATGCCGGTGTTTGGCGAGCATCATCCATCGAGAGCCTATGCCTTGACCGAAAGGCCGGGAACAAATTTTGAGGCGGGTCCCCTGAATCAAACCGGCAACCCTTTGGATGTTGCGGTAAAGGGTGATGGATGGATTGCGGTTCAGGCCGCAGATGGTTCGGAAGCCTATACCCGGGCAGGCGACCTGCAGGTAGATGTCAATGGGCAGCTAAGGGCTGGCATTGGTTTGCCTGTTTTGGGTAATGGTGGTCCAATTGTTTTGCCGCCTTCGGCAACTGTTGAGATTGGTGCTGACGGTACGGTTTCGGTTCTTCCTTTGGGTGGTGGAGCTGTTGGCTTAGCGGCGGTTGATCGAATTAAGCTAGTTAATCCCGACCCTGATATGATCGAAAAGAAAGAAGATGGTCTATTGCATATGAAGGGTGATGAGCCACCGGCAGTTGCTGACCCGAACATCAAACTGGAAACGGGGTTTCTGGAAGGTTCTAATGTAAATGCGGTATCGTCTTTAACAGATATCCTATCTCTATCGCGACAGTATGAGCTTCAAGTTAAATTAATGAGCCAGGCTGATCAAATTTCTCAACAAACGGCACGTTTGTTGCAGTTCTCCTAGTAAGACCTGAAAAACGTCATAAAAGCGGCACGTAGTTGCAGATTTATAGAGTGCTGATTTTTTGACTGCTTCGTTAGCGGTATTTGCTTACTAGCTTTAAATAAGGGGTATCACAGATAGCCCTTAAACGCTTCAGGTCTGATTGATTCGCAGTAGAATTTCAATTTGGGAGAAGCATCATGCATCCAGCTCTTTATGTCAGTAAAACCGGTCTAAGTGCACAAGATATGTCCTTGACCACGATTTCCAACAACTTGGCGAATGCTAGTACGGTTGGCTTTAAGCGTGATGAAGCGGTTTTTCAGGACCTGTTGTATCAGGTGAAAAGAGAGCCAGGTGGCTTGAACTCACAAAACTCTCAATTACCATCTGGTCTCCAGCTCGGTACGGGTGTCAGGATCGAAGGGACGACTAAGCAATTTACCCAAGGCTCCTTAGAAGTGACTGACCAGGCTCTCGATTTAGCCGTTAATGGTAGAGGCTTTTTCCAAGTTATATTGCCAGATGGCTCGACCAGTTATACCCGAGATGGGCAGTTCCAGGTTAACTCAGATGGCCAAGTCGTCACTGCTGGTGGCAACCTATTAGAACCCGCCATCACTATTCCACAGAATGCTTCTTCAGTGACGATCGGCGAAGATGGCATTGTATCGGTCAGTATTTCTGGTGAAACCACTGCACAGCAAGTTGGCCAGATTAATACGGTCGACTTTATTAATCCCCAAGGTTTGAAAGCGCTAGGGAATAACCTGTTTGCTGAAACTGAAGCCAGTGGTAACCCTCAAGGGGGCACGCCGGGCTTGGCAGGTTTTGGTGAGGTTAAGCAAGGCATGCTAGAGCAATCGAACGTAGATACGGTGCAAGAGCTGGTCAGCATGATTACTGTCCAGCGCGCCTATGAAATGAACTCAAAAGTTGTGTCTACGGCTGACCAGATGCTCCAGTACATTGGGCAGAACCTGTAATACGCGCTTAGTTGTTTGAGGG
>NZ_LWGE01001550.1:0-3903 GCF_001635315.1 Oleiphilus sp. HI0123 | reverse complement strand
GATTCTGGAGAAGAAAAAGTCAAAGTTGAGCGCGGCTCAGCTTTCCCGCTTGGAAGCGAAGCTTGGTCTTAAAGCCGAGCCCGAGCTTAAAACAAAGGTTAAGCAAGAAGTACTTGTTGAAACTGTCGACAAGCCAAAGGTATCCGTTTCTGCACCTGCACCCCTGAGTGATACCAAGGTAGACGCTAAAGTTCAGGCTAGGGAGGCTGTGACTACTGAAGTTTCTGAAATTGAAAAGATACATGAAAAAAGAACAGCTTTGGTTACGCCTGGTGAGCCTGGACAAGTTGGGCCGCCTTCATGGGCTCAAGATCGCTTCGAGTGTTTGATCTTTTCTGTAGCAGGTTTAAAGCTTGCGGTGCCTTTAGTTTCTCTCGGTGCAATCTATAAAATTGAAAAGGAGCTCACGCCAATTGTCGGCCGGGCAGATTATTTTATGGGCTTGTATAGACATTTGGATAGAAATGTCAGAGTGGTCGATACAGCTCAATGGGTCATGCCGGACCGTTGGAGCGAGGATGCTCGGGCCGGATATCAGTTCATTATTAGACTGGGTGGAAATAATTGGGGCTTAGCTTGCGACTCAGTTCACGAATCCATTCAGCTTGAACCTGATATGGTTAAATGGCGCAGTGAGCGTACGAGTCGAGCGTGGTTATCTGGTACGGTGATAGGGCATATGTGTGCTTTACTCGACGCAGACGTAATGAGCTTGATGCTAGAAGAGAAAGCTTCTGGCAATGGAAGCTCAATTTCTTGATAATTGTGTCACTATTTTCTGGCATAGATTGTGCGATGCTCTATATTTAGAAGATGATCTGTTAAGTTTTTGACGTGAGAGAGTAAAGCTTTGAAAACTTGGCGCGAATTATTGTCTTTTAGGAAATAGGTAAGGGGTCAACTAATGACATCAAACACTGGGCACAGTAGCCATGCTGCTGAAGATCCGATTCTGCAAAACGTCACTTTTCGCTTAGCAGACGAGACGTATGGTATTAACGTAATGCAGATTCAGGAAGTATTACGTTATACTGAAATTGCCCCCGTGCCAGGCGCACCTAACTATGTGTTGGGTATTATCAATCTGCGCGGTAATGTAGTAACGGTTATCGATACACGGACTCGATTTGGTTTACCTAGTGCCGATGTAACTGACCATTCTCGTATCGTTGTTCTTGAAATTGATGGGCAGGTTATTGGTATTCTGGTCGACTCGGTTGCAGAGGTTGTTTATATTAAACACTCTGAAATGGAAACTGCGCCGAATGTCGGCAACGAAGAAAGTGCAAGATTTATACAGGGCGTTTGTAATAAGAACGGCGAACTGATTATCTTGGTTGAATTTGAGAAGATGCTATCTGAAGAAGAATGGTCTGAAATGGGCTCGTTCTAAACTCGATAGCCAATTTGTTTTTGGCCCTCAATGCTAATTGAGGGCTATGAGGAGTAGGCATGTCAATTTCTGTAGAGTTTGTTCCATTGGTTTCAGCGATACTCGTATGTTTGCTTGCGGTGTACGCTTTGGTAATCAAGCGTAGCATTACCTTATCAGAAAGGAGCACTGCTGATCTGGTCGATGAGCTATCAAAAGAAGTTCAGGGAATTAGCCATGGCTCAATGGGTGTTGGGCGTAAGGTTATTGCTCTGGAAAAGCGTGTCGAAGAGCTTGAAGCCATAATAGACGAAATGCAGAAAAATGACCCGACTAAAGTTTCTTACTCCGAAGCGTCACGTTTGGTGGAGTTGGGAGCGGGGATCGATGACCTAATGAATAGTTGTGGCATCTCTCGTCCAGAAGCAGAGCTTGTTAGTGCTCTCACCGAAAGTAAGCAAGATACTATTCCTACCCTTACTCCCACTAAGTAGCTTTAAGCCAGCCAATACTTAAATCAGTGTTCACATCGAGAGCATAGCTTGGGTGTGAACTAGTTATACATCATCAAATGCTTAAGCAACTGCAGAATATTCATTCATAGCTCTTATCGGCTGCACTACTTTACTCTTTTCTTTGTATAGTGAATGTTCAATATAGGCGTCAATTTCACACTCAGCTTCGGCATCTAAGGCGCCAAAGCGTAACTCAAGTTGAAAGGTATCTTTAGATAAGCGTCTAATACAGATTACATCTGCATTAATTTGAAGAAAGCTTTCTAATTTAAATGCGACTTCAATTTTAACCGGACACTTAGGTGATACCGAAGGTGTATTGGGTAGTAAGCGATGCAAGGTTTCTTGGTCACAGTTTAGGCATATGCCGTCACGAGAAATGGTTTTAATCGTTGCTCTCTCATGTACCCCTTGGCCTGATAAAACAGATGCTTCACTTGTTTTATAGCTTTGTGCATCGAGTGCAATCGGTGTGTGATAGATGAGTTGTCTTTTCATAATCTGTCTCAATAAGTCCTGCTAATTCATTGCTACTATTAAACTTATCTTTTACAAGAAAATTAACAAGGTGATCTTTGTATCACTTTGAAAGCTTATGCAACCATGTGAACCAAGTCCGCAATAAAATGCCTTTACTTCACAAAAATAAGGGGTAAATTAGTCTTCAAATTGAAAATCGGGTCAACATCTTGAAAATAATTCACTCCTCCGACTGGCATCTTGGTCAGTATTTCATGGGTAAAAGTCGCCAAAAAGAACATCAGGGTTTCCTTAATTGGCTGGTTGAGCAGGTTCTTGAGCATGAGGTTGACGCCGTTATTGTTGCCGGCGATATATTTGATACCGGGGCTCCACCTAGCTATGCTCGCGAACTTTATCACAAGTTTGTGATTGACTTTAGTGAAGCGACAAACAAGGCTGTGCCTCTCGTTATTGTTGCCGGAAATCATGATTCTGTCGCCATGCTTGAAGAAACCTCTGACTTGCTTGCGCACTTCAACACGCATGTAATTTCTTCTGCAAACGAGAATACCTACGAGCAACAGCTATTGCCCCTGACAGGCGCTGCTGGTGAAATAAAGGGAATTATATGTGCCGTTCCATTTCTAAGAGCTAGAGACCTGGTTGGTAGTCATTCCGGTTCGACAGGGAAGGAAAAGCAACGAGATTTACAAGATGCGATAAAGCGGCACTATCAGGTGCTTTATCGTAAGGCCCTGGGTTTAAGAGATATTAATGATTCAAAGATCCCGATTATTATGACAGGGCACTTAACAGTCGTCGGCGCACGCACAAGTGAATCGGTCAGGGATATTTATATCGGTACCTTGGAGGCGTTTTCAGCAACATCCTTTCCCTCGGCAGATTACATTGCCCTGGGACATATCCATAAGCAGCAGCAAATTAAGGGCAATGGCAATATCTACTATAGTGGTTCGCCAATTCCGCTTAGCTTTGACGAGCTAAACCAGAAAAAGTCAGTGCAAGTGGTAGAGTTTGATGAGGCTGGTGTGACGGTGGATGCCATTGAAGTACCGGTTTTTCAGCAGCTGTACAAAATAAAAGGAAACCTCGAGGAGATTAGCGCTAAACTTTCAGAGTTGAAGGGCGGTCGTGATGGCAGTGCTTATTGTTCAGAAAGCAATGGTGACCTTAGTGAGACTATTTGGCTTGAGGTAGAAGTTGAAGAACAGGATTATCTTGAAGACCTTCAGAAACGCATCGAAGAATTAGTGGACGATAGCAATATCGAAGTGCTTTGTTTGAAGCGCAGCAGAAATCGAAAAGGGTTAAGCCTGGTCGCCGAAAGTAGCGAGCGTTTGCAGGAACTTAAACCAGGCGAAGTTTTTGAAAAAAGGCTGTCATTAGAGCAAGACGGAATTGATGATGTACTAAAAAGCCGTCTGCAACAGATGTTTAAAGAGGCGCTGCTACAAGCTGAGCAAGGAGACAAGCTCTAGAGCTGCAGTTATGAAAATACTAAGTATTCGTCTTAAGAATATCAACTCTCTACGC
>NZ_LWGE01001549.1:0-2255 GCF_001635315.1 Oleiphilus sp. HI0123 | reverse complement strand
GCTTTGAAGTTGGAACCTGGTTGTCGTTTGGCTTGTGTCGCGCGGTTGTAGTGGCTCATGGCAAAGTCATAGCCGCCAACCAGTGCCTTGATTGCTCCGTTGTCGGGGTTGATCGAAATAAGGGCGCCTTGTGCCTCCGGAAGTTGGCTTAGGTGGATGATTTCTGCCATTGCCGTTTCGCCGTCTTCATTGCTGGTTTCTGTGTTTGACGTGGTCACTTGAATCACGTCACCGGTTTGAAGTATGTCTTCCAGGCTTTTGATGGCAGGACCTCTTCGGTCAACGGTCTCGTATTTTCTTGCCCATTCGGCCTGCTCGCGTAGCAAGGTCTTTTCCTGGCCATCTTTGAGTGATAATTTGGCGCTATCTTGAGATACTTCTAATACCAGCGCTGCTTGGTGTTGACGTGGGGTTTTGATGGAGCGTAGTTCACTGATCGCGCTTTCGATTGCTTCTTCAGAGCTAATGTCCAAGGTTTTTATTGGGCCTCGGTAGCCGTGACGCTTGTCGTAGTCTTCCAAGCCTTTTTTGACCGCGCGTGAGGCTGCTTCTTGTAGTTTGCTGTCTACGGTTAGGAAGACACGCATGCCAGAAGTGTATGCATCAGAACCGTAGCGATTAATAACTTCTCTTCTCGCCATTTCAGCAACATAAGGAGCATAAAGTTCCGAGCTTCCGCCATGGTAGCTGGCTGTAATGAGAGAGGATTTTGCTTCAGCGTGTTGTTCTGAATCGATCATCTCCAAATCAAGCATCCTGTCCAGGATCCAGTTTCTTCTGATTTTAGCTCGTTTGGCATTGGCTAAGGGGTTGTACCGAGACGGTGCTTTAGGAAGGCCCGCGATCATCGCCATTTGTGCCAGGTTTAATTCATCAATAGGCTTTCCATAATAGACTTGTGCAGCTGCATGAACACCGTAGGCTCTATTACCTAAATAAATCTTGTTTAAATAAAGTTCTAGGATTTCTTGTTTGGAGAGAGATTGCTCAATCTGAATCGCTAAAAAAATTTCATTGAACTTTCGGATGAAGGTTTTTTCTCTGGAAAGAAAAAAGTTTTTGGCAACCTGCATGGTGATGGTACTGCCGCCAGTTTGAATTCTTCCTGTGGTAACTAACTGAGTGGCTGCGCGAGCCAGGCCTTTTATATCTATTCCGCGGTGCTCAAAAAAACGATTATCCTCGGCTGCGATAAAGGCATTAAGCAAATTTTGAGGCGCGTCACCAATATTTATTGGCTTTCTTCTCTTTTCGCCGAACTCGGCTATGCTTTTGCTATCAAGTGAGTAAATACGTAAGGGTGTTTGTAATTGGGTGTGCTTAAGTTGCTCGGCATCAGGAAGTGTTGGCGTCAAATAAAGGAAGAAAGAGGCCATTAAGAAAAAGGCACCAGATATCATTGCGGCCAAGGACCAAGCTGAAAAGCTCAAGAGTCTCACAAAACGAAACATGTTTTTCCTAGCAAGTTAGAAATATACAGCTATTATCTGAGAAATAGCTTTAATTTAAGAATTGTAGGATTATACGTCTTTTTAGAGTGTTATAAGTAAAAAAATGTACATTGAGGTGTGAATAATAGATTCATAAGTACATCTCAATCAAAGTAGCTGCCATTAATTTAATGGGTTTTCGCGTGTTTGGATTATTTGGAAAGAAAAAAGATTCCTTGTTAGGAATCGATATCAGTTCTTCTTCAGTAAAATTATTGGAGTTGTCAAAGAATGGTGAAAAGTTCCGCGTAGAGAGTTACGCCGTGGAACCGCTACCTAGTAACTGCGTAGTAGAGAAGAATATTAATGACTCGGAGTTGGTTGGTGAAGTCATCGGAAAGGTGGTGACTCGCTCGCGTGCTAATAGTCGATTAGCTTCTGCTGCCGTTGCGGGTTCAGCTGTTATCACCAAAACCATACAAATGGCGGGTGGGCTTAACGAGTCTGAGCTGGAAAATATGATCGTTGTCGAGGCTGATCAATATATACCTTATCCTCTTGATGAAGTGGCTATCGACTTTGAAGTGCTTGGCGAGTCAGAGTCGGGCGCTGACCAGGTTGATATATTATTAGCTGCTTGTCGAAAAGAGAATGTTGAACTTCGGGAAGAAGCCCTGGAAATTGGTGGCTTAACATCGAAAGTTATCGATATCGAAGCTTACGCAATTGAACGATCCTTTGAACTTGTCGGTTCGCAAATTGGCGTTGAAGGTGAAGAGCAGACAGTCGCAATTGTCGATGTTGGCTCAACGATGACGACATTGA
>NZ_LWGE01001548.1:0-2028 GCF_001635315.1 Oleiphilus sp. HI0123 | reverse complement strand
CTATCTAGAGCAATAAGTGCGTTAGTCCTGTTGTGTATGCTCGCTATTGGCATTACATATTGGTCTATCAATCACGCTGATAATCCGTCTATTTCTGAACTCACTCAATCTCTTGATGGTGTAGAAGAGTCGTCTCTGCATAGTCAGCTGATACCTGATACAGACCTCCCTCCTGAGGGAACCCGTTCTTTGTTCGACCATATAATCGCGCAGAATGATGGCTTGCCTTACCCTTTTACTGAAATGATCAAGCTCTTGCAGAGCCAGCACCCTGAAGGTGAAGCGCCGCTGTCATTGCTGATTCCTGATGGCCGTTCACTGCTAAAAGGCCAAGCTGATCATCATTTACCTCGAATACTGATTGCGCCAGACTTTCAGGAAGAAAACACCCCAGCGGGTTTGGGTATGAATACCCAAGGCCAGCTTTTTGTTGCGCTAGTCGAAGGGGCAAATGAAATAGAGGTGCTTAGCTACAATGAAGGCGCAGGGCGGTTTGAGTTTCAGCTGGTGCAAAATTATTGTGAAGGGTGTGTGCCAAGAATTGTCTATACTCGTCGAGCGATCTGCCTGACCTGCCACCAAGGGGGCGGGCCTATTTTCTCGCAGCGCCCTTGGCAAGAAACCAATGGACAGTTAAGTGTTGCTAAACGTATACAGGCGGCCAGAGGTAACGAGCCTTATTGGGGGGTAGACATTGAACAACCGCTGGCTACGCCTGAGCGTTTTGATGAACTCACTGATGTTGGAAATTTTCATGTAGCTAGCCAGCGCGTATGGCTAGATGCTTGTGGAGTCGAAGGCAATGAGTGTCGACGTGCACTATTGTCACTCGCTCTACGTTACGCAGATCAGCCAGGCTTGTTTGATTCAATGAGTAAAGAGGTGAATACCTTACTCAAGCTCTGGGCGAATACTTATCCCGAGACGGGCATTAAGGTGCCACAATCCGACTTGGCTAATCGAGACCCAAGTGGTGAGTCAAACACCTTTACCGAGTGGCTATACGCAACCCTTACTCCTGATATTAGCTTTGGTGACGGCGCCAAAGACAATGAAGATCTCAATGCGTTTGAAAAGCTACCACCTCTGCCACCAAGGCAGGACCCATTAACGAAGCGGGAGCCAAAACAAACGCTAAGTAAATCGGATATCGATGGTGTCTATGGTATCGCCAGTTTCTTCACTGACTCAGATTTGAAAACACTCAACGCTCACTATAGCTACAAGATAGACGCCATCTTGCAAAGAGTTTCTGACTTACCGGTTGAATTCTTTGAAGCAAAGCCTTTTTCTCGGGTGGCAACTATGAAGGCTTTATTAGCTAAGGATCTTCAGTATTGTTGTTTAGATACATCTGACATGTCTTTGCCACGAGTGAGTAGCGCGCCTAAGTTAGAGATAAACGAATATCAAGAACTTAAGTTGTTTGAGCAGTATTGCTTCACTTGTCATCGAGGTAACCCTGCTAAGCGCCTTGATTTTATGTCAGGTGATAACGAGCAAATTGTGCTTGATAAGATCAAAGATAAAGCAGAAATTCGAGACGTTCTGGACTGGGAGCGTTATCAGAATACTGATAAGGAAAGTACCTTAATGCCGCCAAGAGATTCTGTGCAGTATAAAATGCTTGTCGAGGCTTTGAGTGACGAAGGGAAAGAGGGTGATGAATTACAGCTGATGCGAGACACGGTGCCAAGCTTGTTTAGCTTTTAATCTATACTAATCACTATCGTGGAATAATCGAGAGAATATTATCAATGCACATACTTCAAGTAGCGATGTTGAAAAAGGCCATACAGCTATCGCTCGCCTTGGTTTTGATATTGAATGCCGCAAACATTTACGCGATGCCTGCCTTTGCGCGTCAATACAAGCAGCACTATGGCTATACGCCATCTTGTCACGCTTGCCACAAAGAAGGTGGCGGTACACCTTTAAACTTTTACGGACAGGCCTTTGAAGATCAGGGAAAAAACAAAGCCGCCTTAAGACTGATCGCCGAGCTGGACAGTGATAAAGATGGTATCG
>NZ_LWGE01001547.1:0-2431 GCF_001635315.1 Oleiphilus sp. HI0123 | reverse complement strand
GAAACCCCTTCGACGACAATTGGTGCGGTGCCGCCAGTGACTTTACCCATAGAAATGTAAAGCATAAAAACTGAGGTCTGAAAGACGTTTAAACCAACGACCTTTTTGACCAGGTTATTTGCGGATATAACGATATAGAAACCGGTCATCATCAAAAATACGACGATCCAGTAATTGTAGTAATCGAGAATAAAGTTCACTGGATGTTAGACCTCTCAGCCTGGCTATCGAAGGCATAGAAAATACTAAGCATAACGGCAAACACTGTAATACCAACACCAAGTTCAATGATAATTATACCGTAGTGTTGGCCAGCGATTGGGTCTGCTGCGATTTTGTTGTAATCAAGGAATTGGCCGCCCTTAAGCATGCTGTACAAGCCAACGCTGGCGTAAAGCAGTACGCCAAAAGAGGCCATTAATTGCAAAAACTTTGGGCTTACTACTTCAAATGAGCTTGGTGTCCCAAAGACTAAAGCGTACAAAATGAAAGCCGCAGCAGCGATGACACCGGCCTGAAAACCGCCCCCAGGGCCGAAATCACCATGAAATTGAACATACAGTGCAAACAGTATAACCAAGGGAATAATTAGCTTGGCAACAACGTGCAGTACGTGGTGCGCTTTTAAACCAGATTCTGGCGCATCACTTTCTTCGCGGCGCCTTACGCCAAGTAATGCTAAGACACCAATTGCTGCTGAAAATACAACAACCGTTTCTCCTAAAGTATCGAAGCCACGATAGCTTGCAAGTACTGATGTCACCATGTTCGGTAATCCGACTTCTTTAGGTGACTCTTCTATATAGCGTGGAGCGACATGTTCGTGTACTGGGTTGTCAGGGTGCCCAAAGGGAGGCATGTCGAGCGTGCCGTAGATCAAGGCAGCGCCGGTTACGCAGACTACAACCAAAGGGAGGATTGAAGAGTGGGCACTTTGCTTTTCCTTTCTACCAGTTAATGCCAGTGTGCCAAGCATGAGTACTGTAGATATGCCCGCACCAACCGATGCCTCGGTGAACGCGACATCAACTGCGTCAAGGTTTACGAATATCAATGCTGACAGAAAACTATATATTCCGAAGAGCATGACGACAGCAAATAAATCTTTCAAAAATATAATGCGTAAAGCAGTGAGCGCCAACATAGCAAGCAGTACCAAGTCGATCAGTTCGGCCATTAGTGCGTTTGCTCCTGTTGTTCTTTCTTGGTTTCAGCAATTGTAAGTAAGCCGCCATGACGGGCTGACTTAGCAAGAGCATGAGAAGCGGTAGGACTGGTAAGCATCAAAAACACCAGTATGAATAAAAGTTTTGCGGTATTTAAATCGAAAGACGTCTGCAAGAGGAGACCGCCTATGATCAGAATGGCTGCAATAGAGTCCGTGACACTCGCTGCGTGAACGCGAGTGAAGAAATCCGGGAATTTAAAAAGTCCAACGGCACCACTTAAGCCGAAGAAAACGCCTGCTATTAGCAGGAGGCTACTAACAATATCTAAGACAAACATGTCCAACCATTATTATTTAAGTTTTATTCAATTGGCGCTGTGTATTCGAAAAAGCGAAGTACCGCAACCATCCCTGTAAAGTTGATTAATGCGTACACAATGGCAATGTCCAGGAAGTCTGGGCGTCCCATCATATAACCGGCGGCCGCAATAAAAAGAACAGTCTTGGTGCCAAACATGTTTACTCCTAGAATACGGTCGTAAACGGTTGGCGCATCGAATGCTCTGGCCAAAGCGATAGCCATAACAACCAAAATAGCGATACAAACAGCAGCGTATATTCCTGTCACTTGTTATTACCCCATATCCCGGCGATTTTATTTTCCATAGCACCTTGTTCGAGTTCTTCTAACGAGGACTTTTGCAGTGCGTGAACAGTCAGTTCACCATCCTCCAAATCTACGCTTAAGGTGCCAGGTGTGAGTGTTATGGAATTTGCGTATAAAACATGATTGCTCGGAGGTATTTCTTTTATATCTATTTTCGCCAAGCTTGGCGAAACCTTATTTGACGAAGTCCAGATCAGTTTTGTAACGTGGGCGCTAGAGCCAATGATCTGCCCAATTAGCCATGGAATGTATCGAATTAATCGTAAACCTGTCCCAATCTCTTGTGGCTCTTCATCTACTTCATCCATACGTTTTAAGACAAAAAGTACGATGATGACAGAAACGGCTCCGAAACTAAGTAATAGTGGTTGGATGTAGCCAGAAAGTAACAACCAGAACGCTGAAAGTAGTACTGCCCATTTAAATATATGCATTTAATGAATACCGGCTTTATTGTTAATTCGAATCATAGCTAGCTGGGGAACGTTGATTTGTAACATTTTTTATATGGTATTTTCAATCATTATAAGAGGTCAATGGTGGTAACACTCTAACCAGAGCTAAATTTCTTGTGAAAGCGCAACAATTTATCTCTA
>NZ_LWGE01001546.1:0-1097 GCF_001635315.1 Oleiphilus sp. HI0123 | reverse complement strand
TGGATCATTGGCACAACTAATGCTTTGAACAACAGTTATAATTAACGGACTATTTTGTAGTCGTCATTTAATTACAAATAAGGAAAATTACATGAAACTTAAGCAGCTTTTAGCAGCAGCAACTTTAGCAGTTACCTCTGTATGCGCTCTTGCAACACCTCAGTACACTGGTGAAACGTCCGCAACAAACATCAACCTTGGCTCACAAGGAAACGGTTATTACCTTTGGACAACTGAAGGCAATGACTATCAATGGAATGTTCGTTGGAGAAGCCCAAATGTATCATCAAACGCCACATGGTTTGGTAGCTTCGAAGTCGTAAATGGCAGCTCTCCTACAGCTACAACCATTAGCTTTGACGGCAGTGACTACACCTCTACAAGCAACTGGGGCAATACTATCAACTGGACTGCAAAAACAAATAGCAATGGCTATGATGGGTTTACCTTTGACCTTGACAAAGACACAAAGCTTACTCGCTTTAACTTGGGTTCAAGCCTTTTTGCTGACCTGGAAGACAACACAACAGATCCAGGCACTGAAGACTTCGGCATCTTCATCGGCCAAAACTATGCAACACCAAACGTTCTAGTTGGTAGCAAGCCATATACGAAGTACAAAAATGTTGACGGCGTAATCGTAGAATCGCGCGGTGACGGCATCCACCAGTCATTCGAAGTATCAGTTGCAGAGCCAGGCACTCTAGCTCTTCTAGGTCTTGGTTTGGCTGGTCTAGGTTTCGCTCGTCGTAAGCAAGCTTAATCTAGCACTCGCAAGTAATAATAAAAAAGCCTCGCATTTGTGAGGTTTTTTTATGCCTATCAATCTTGTCTAAAACCACCCACTATTTAAGTCATCTTTACACGACCAGTATTGCTCACTATATTTTTTAGCCCGAGCCTCAACCTTCTTCGCTACCTTTTTTAGCCAAGGTTTTTTTTCATAACTAGCTCTACGATAACCACCATGCCCTTCGTGATAATTTAGGTATTGTGCGTAGGCATCCCATTTACTAACCTTGTTTATCTTGCTACTTCGATTCATATACCAACCGACAAAATCAATCGCATCATCAAAATCATCGCGATCTGCAAAG
>NZ_LWGE01001545.1:0-1662 GCF_001635315.1 Oleiphilus sp. HI0123 | reverse complement strand
TACACGACCTGCACCATCACCAACAACAGTTAGTGCTGTGAAACCGAAGATTCAACCACCTTTAACAACTTTTGCTACACGGTTAACTTGTACAAGTTTTTCCTGTAGCTCTGGACCGTTTTTGTCTTCTACGCTCATCGTAATGCCCCTTAGAACTCTAATCCGGCTTCACGCGCAGCGTCAGCCAATGCCTTTACACGACCGTGATATTTAAAACCAGCACGATCAAATGCTACTCTTGAAACACCAGCTGTCTTTGCTCGCTCAGCGATCAAAGCACCAACTTTAGTAGCCGCGTCAATGTTACCTGTACCTTCGCCGCGAAGATCTTTATCCAGAGTAGAAGCAGAGGCTAAAACCTTGTTTCCTTCACCTGAAATAATCTGTGCGTAGATATGCTTAGGTGTACGATGAACTGTAAGTCGGGTCTCACCCAAAGCTTTTAACTTAAAGCGAGTTTTTTTCGCTCTACGTAGTCTTGATTCTTTCTTAATGCTCATAGCTTCACCTATTTCTTCTTAGCTTCTTTGCGTCTGACATGTTCGTCAGCAAAGCGTACACCCTTACCTTTGTAAGGCTCTGGCGGACGGAAAGCACGAATTTCAGCAGCAACCTGACCTAGCAACTGTTTGTCAGCGCCTGACAAAACAATCTCGGTCTGTGATGGAGCTTCAGCTTTAATACCTTCAGGAAGCTCGTATTCGACTGGGTGAGAAAAACCCAATGACAGATTTAGTTTCTTGCCCTGCATCTGTACACGATAACCAACACCGATTAGCTGTAGCTTTTTCTGGAAGCCAGTACTTACACCAGTAACCATGTTGTTTACCAACGCGCGAGTCGTACCAGACATCGCTCGTGAGAACTTGCTGCCATTTTTAGCAGCAAATTTAATTTCTGAACCTTCCTGCGTTACAGTAACAACAGAATTAAGATCCAAAGATAAAGTGCCTTTACCGCCCTTTACTTCAATTTCTTGCTCAGTTAGCTTAACTTCTACACCGGAAGGAAGCTGAACTGGACTATTAGCAACCCTAGACATGCCCTTCTCCTAGAAAACTGTGCAGATTACTTCGCCACCAATGCCGGCATTACGCGCAGCTCGGTCGGTCATCACACCTTGCGAAGTTGAAATAATGGCAACACCCAAACCACCGCGAATGCTTGGCAGCTCGTCTTTACCTTTAAACTGGCGTAGACCTGGACGGCTAGCTCTCTTAATTTCTTCGATGACTGGCTTGCCTTCGAAATACTTAAGATCAACAGTTACCTGTGCTTTTACCTGACCATCAGTGTTAAAGCCTTCGATGAAACCTTCTGACTTTAATACTTCTAGTACTGACACCTTCATTTTAGAAGAAGGCATTGTGACAGATTGCTTCTCAGCCATCTGTGCATTACGAATACGTGTGAACATATCCGCAAGCGTATCTTGCATACTCATCGTATGAACTCCTAGTCTTTTTAGTTGTGCAGTATCAAAAACAAGCCGGAAGGAAACCCCACCAGCTTGTTATGGTACTTACCAACGTTTCTTTACTGGTATTACCAGCTTGCTTTTTTCAGGCCGGGCACATTACCACTCATTCCCTGTTCACGCAATTTAATTCGTGAAAGTTTGAACTTGCGGTATACGCCATGTGGTCGACCTGTCACTTGACA
>NZ_LWGE01001544.1:0-5261 GCF_001635315.1 Oleiphilus sp. HI0123 | reverse complement strand
AAGCAGTGAATTAGCTGAAGAAGAGCGCGACTCCTTAAGGCAGGCCTTTAATCGCATCGCCGACGAGCTGACAAAGATTGAAGGCCTTGAGCTCATTCCAATGAAAATCGAGTTCCGCAAAAGCGAGTCCATCGGTGCGAATGCTTTTGCACTTCCATCAGGAACCATTATTTTTACCGATGAGATGGTCAAACTCGCAGAGAACCAAGAGCAGCTGGAAACGATCATGCTGCATGAAATTGGACATATCGCTCACCGGCATAGTCTGAGAAGACTGATACAGCAATCCAGCCTAGCCCTATTCATCGTTATCGTAACTGGCGATATTTCAACCACCAGCCAAGCAATTCTTGCCTTACCTGGTGTTCTTCTGCAAGCAGGCTATTCCCAAAAAATGGAGCTCGAGGCTGATGATTTTGCGCTGAAACATTTACAAGAGTTTGGCTTACATCCTGAGGATTTTATTACCTTAATGGAGAACTTAGAATCCCAAGAAAAAGACCAAGGTGCAAACGAGCCCGAAGAAAACATAGGTAGCGTGGAGCCAAAACAAGAATCTGAAATACAGGGCTATTTTTCAAGCCACCCAAGCACGTCAGAGCGGCTAGAACGATTTAGAAATCACCGTCATTGAAGCGCTAAACACTAAAGCTTAGCGCCTCCCCATTTCCCTCTATGCCAGTGAATACCGTAAACAAAACCTTGGCCCAGGCGAGAGAAAGAAAACAAAAGCCAAATCACCAGCAAGGGCGGCTCAAAATAAACTACTGCGATAAGACCTAAAGGAAAGAACACAGCCCATTGAGAAAGCATACTTGTCTTCAAGACTACTTTTACGTCACCACTTCCCAGCAAGGCGTTCATAAGAATCACACCGATAACATCGATAAATATTAAAGCCCCCGTCACCTGCAAAGGTAAGCGAGCCGCGTCAATGGTAGCCGTATCTGAAGTGAAAAAGCGCAAGATAAGCTCTGCATTGAAGGCTAATAACATACCGAGTATCAAGGTTATCCCTCCGCCAATTTTGGCAACATCATAGGCCCAGAGTTTAGCCTTCACCTTGTCTCGTTCACCTAAGCTTGTACCTACCAGCGTTGCAGCGGCCATACCAAAACCAAAGCCTGGCAAAATACATAACATCAGAATATTGATGAGTATATTTAAAGCGGCAACTTCACTAACGCCTATTTTACCCACCATCCAAAACAAGCTGATCATACCAATCGCAATTAACAGCTGCTGAAAACCTGCTGGAATGGTGAGTCTAAAGACGCTAGCAAGATCACTTAAGCTTGGTTTTATACGGAATAATTTTAACGACTCCAGCTTGAAGAAGCCCAAACAAAAATACAGAACAGAACCAACGCCCATGGCAATGGTACTCGCCCAAGCCGCACCATCAGTCCCCATAGCGGCGAAACCAAGGTGACCGAAAATCAATATATAGTTCAGAATAATATTTAGTACATGAATAAACACTAGCGACAACATGTAATACTTTGGCTGACTAATGCCATTAAAGTAACCGCGAAAGGCGTAATTCACCCCCATGAAAACCGTCGCGAGGACTCTGATCTCCCAATAAGAGCTACCTAATTCAGCGACTTCGGTATCGGCATTAAGATATGGAAAAATAGAAGGTATATAAGGATAAATTAAAGCTGTCAGAAGGCTGCCAAATATTACGGCGATCATCACACCTGCAAATAGCGACACCCCAGCTTGCTCGATTTTCTTCTCACCCAAACGACGAGAGGCAACAGCTTGAACACCGCTAGACAGCCCCAGAACCATGGCGCTTGAAACGAAGGCTGCAAAACTCCCTGTTCCTACTGCGGCTAAGGCACTAGCCCCCAGATGACCGACCATTGCGACATCGACGATATTCAGTATATTTTGCGAGATCATACCGCCAATAATAGGCAGAGAAAGTAAAAAAATTAGTTGAAAGCGGTCTAGGGTGATCATTATCGTTCTTATTGTATTTGCTTAATAAGCGCATAATATTTGCACCCCCCCCACACTCGAAACCAGGCTTAAAAATGATTTAGATAATTTCATTCTTGGCGATTAAGCCGGTATTCGGTAAAGTAAGCAGTAATCTAAATTCGCCCTCGCGATATCAGTTTTCAATTTAAGAGAGTTATTATGAGTCAGTTCTGGAGCCCCATCGTTCACAAGCTCACCCCTTACGTTCCAGGTGAGCAACCTAAGGTTTCCAATCTTATTAAGCTCAATACTAACGAGAACCCTTATGGCCCCTCTGACAAAGTTCTCTCGGCCCTGAAGGCTGAAGCGTCTGATTCTCTTCGTTTATATCCTGATCCAAATGCCAGTGAGTTGAAAAGTGCGATAGCCGAATATTACGACCTTGAAGTCGAGCAGGTTTTCGTCGGTAACGGCTCAGATGAGGTGCTAGCACATACCTTTATGGGCTTGCTATCAAATGGTAAGCCGCTACTCTACCCCGATATTACTTATAGTTTTTATCCGGTTTATTGCAGCTTATACGAAATTGAACCTAAGACTCTTCCACTTAGTGAACGGTTTGAAATAGAGCTTAGCGACTACCCAACAGATAATGGCGGCATCATCTTCCCTAACCCTAATGCACCAACCGGTCGTGTATTGCCATTAGACGAAATCGAAGCTCTGCTGAAAAGGAATACTGAATCAGTGGTCGTCGTGGATGAGGCTTATATCGATTTTGGTGGTGAAAGTGCCGTTGCGCTCGTCAATAAGTATCCCAATTTATTGGTTATTCAGACCTTTTCTAAATCTCGTTCTTTGGCGGGCTTACGTGTCGGTTTTGCCATTGGGCATAAAGACTTGATCGATGGCCTTGAGCGAGTGAAGAACAGCTTCAACTCCTATCCGCTTGACCGCTTTGCAATCAAAGGCGCATCGGAAGCGATTAAAGATAAAGCTTATTTTCAAGCCTGCTGCGATAAGACCATTGAAACGCGTGATTGGCTAACACTAGAGCTCGAGAACTTGGGTTTTGAAGTCATGCCTTCTGCGGCAAACTTTGTGCTCGCCAAGCACCTAGATATTGAAGCTGAAGCTCTCGCTGCTGGTTTGCGTGAACAATCGATTATCATTCGCCACTTCAAACAGCCACGCATTAAAGATTATCTTCGGATTAGTATTGGTACACCTGAAGAATGCCAGGCACTGATTGCAGGACTTAAGCGCCTAATCGTGGGATCAGAGTAAAAATAGCTTTTTTTACTCTGACCCGAATGGCACTTACTTAAGCTGAATTGCACCCATTTTACAGGGAAATATTATTCCTCTTTGCAGCGAAGCGCTCCGTGCCCTCTGTGGTTAAGAGGGCTTAATCCTAAAGATCAAAACCCCAAAAACGAACCCACCACAGAGGACACAGAGCGGCCGGAGGCCTGCACGGAGAAACCAAAAGAAGGGTTCTTAAAGGAGTGGCACTTACTTAGGCTTTAATAAAGTGCTCCCGGTAATATTTTAGCTCTTCAATCGAATCTCGAATATCATCAAGTGCCAGGTGAGTACCTTGTTTTTTTAAGCCTGATTGAATCTCTGGTTTCCAGCGCCTAACTAGCTCTTTCAATGTACTGACATCCAGGTTCCGGTAATGAAAGAAGGCTTCTAGCTCCGGCATATACTTCACCAAGAAGCGCCGATCCTGACCAATGGTATTTCCGCAAATTGGCGAGCAGCCCTTATCTACATATTGCTTCAAGAACTCTATCGTATCTTGTTCTGCTTCTCTCTCGGAAGTATTGCTGGCTTTAACCCGAGCAGTCAGACCATTTTCACCATGTGTTTTGGTACACCATTCATCCATAGAGTCCATCAATTCGTCACTTTGGTGAATCGCGATAACCGGCCCTTCCGCCAGGGTATTTAGCTGTGAGTCGGTCACAATCGTAGCGATCTCGATAATGCGCTCTTGTTCAGGATCCAAGCCGGTCATTTCTAGGTCGATCCAGATAAGGTTGTCTTTATGTTTCGCGGGGCTGTCGGTCATCAAAATAGTCCTATGATTAATGCTGGTGCTTGGCAGCTAAAGATAATCACTATATTCGATATAAACAAGCTTCTGGAATACTTTTACTGCTAGAATAGCGCCATTGGTTCTTTTCCTAGCGATTCATCGGAGCTTATGAGCAAACGTAAACTGAATAGACGGCAGCAATGGCGTATCGAAAAAATACAAGCTGAGAAAGCCGCACGTGCCGACCGCAAAGACAAAAAGCTAGGGCAAGAATATGCAGCAAGCGATTTAGGTGAAGAACAAAAAGGCCTGGTCATCGCGCACTATGGCCAACTGCTCGATATCGAACCCAGCGAAATTTGCGAAGGCGAAACAGAAAAACTTGTTCATCGCTGCCATGTCAGAGCAAATGTCGATGCTTTAGTCACCGGTGATGAAGTCGTCTGGCGCCCCGGCAAAGACCAAAGCGGTGTGATCGAAACACGCCTAGAACGCCACAGTTTACTGCAACGCCCAGACAACTATGGGCTGCTCAAACCCGTAGCCGCCAATATCGACCGTATTATTATTGTTGTCGCCACTGAACCCACACCCTACGCTAATCTAATTGATCGTTATCTGGTGGCCGCTGAAACTCTCGACATCAAGCCTGCCATACTGTTTAACAAAAGCGACTTGATTAATGATAATAACCGCGCTCAGATAGAAAAACTCTGCCAAAGCTATGAAGCACTTGGCTATGAAGTACTCAAGACCTCAGCCAATGAAGTCGAGCATTGTGAGTCCACCTTATTCGACTGGCTAAAAAACTACACCAGCGTCTTCGTTGGCCAATCCGGTGTCGGCAAGTCTTCACTGATTCGTAGTATTCTGGGTGATCAGAGCATTAAAGTCGGCGCGCTTTCGGAAGTATCCCGTAAAGGTACTCACACCACGACGACAGCCAAGCTTTTTCATATTCCGGGTGGCGGTAGAATTGTTGACTCACCGGGCATACGAGAATTCGGCTTATGGCATATCAATGAGCAAGAACTGTTGGAAGGTTTTATCGAACTCAGGCCGCATATTGGCTACTGCCGTTTTCGTGACTGCAAACATAATAATGAGCCCAAGTGCGCGATCCTTGACGCCTACGACAAAGGTGAGATTAGTGAAGAGCGCATGAATAGTTACCGCAGAATTAGAGAAACACTCGGCGACAAAGAAACCTACCAATAATACTCAGCCATTAATTGCCTGCATTATTAAAAATCCAATCTATACTCTAGTCATAGTGAGCTATTTT
>NZ_LWGE01001543.1:0-1605 GCF_001635315.1 Oleiphilus sp. HI0123 | reverse complement strand
CTTACAACACTTTCAGCTGTTGGTATATCACCTTCACCGGCAGTGATTACTTCGTACTGAAGACCGGACTCTAGAACCGTCACTTCATCACGCTTAGCATTCTCTGCCAAGAAAGCTTCACCTTCACCCGCAAACTTCTTAGCTTGCTCTTGCTTCTCTGCTTCAACCTGAGTCTGAATCACTTGAAACGCCGCATTAATTTCTTCGCCAGGAATCTGTGGCCCCTTGCCAGAAAATGCGTCATTGATGCCAGCAATAGCAGCTTCTAATGACAGTCCGTTAAAGACGTTAGCTAATTGTTGGCCCATTTGAAGACCAACACCATATGATGCTTTCGCCTCATTTGTGGATAAATCTAAATCCGACATAGTGATTCCTGTAAATTCGTAAGATTAATAAGTTTTGATCAAAACAATGTTTGATTGCACAAAGATATAAGGACGTTTTTATCTAATAAAAGGGGGCAATTGAATTATTTTTGAACAGGCCACGCTTTATTTTAAATGCCGCCCACCATCGAGTTCTATACTTCGGCCTGTCATGTACTCACTTTGCAGCAAGTAGTGAATTGCGCGTAGGATTTCTTGAACGCCCCCTTCCCTCGCCATAACAGATTTGCTAAGCGCCTTTTCTTTATAGGCTTGTGTATCTTGCGCATTAAATATAATTAGCGCCGGCGCGATTGAATTAACAGTCACCTCTGGTGCTAGTTTTGCAGCATAAGACAAGACGAGATTCTCGGCAGCAGCCTTACTTGCCGCGTAAGCAATATGTTTTTTACTTCCGGTAGCTGCAACATAGTCGGTAATATGAATGATATCGGCAATGCCATCCGGGTAGGCCCTGAGCAAGGGCTCAAGTGCCAGATTCAAGTGATAAGGAATATTGACATGCACATTCATCATTTGTTGGATAGTGCTTAAATCATCTTCCCGATTTTTGCTATCGGGCAACCAATCAGAGGCATTATGGATAATTGCTCTTAACGATGTATGTTTTGCACTTACTGCATCAATCAACTGACTCACCTGCTCAGGGTATTGAAAGTCACACTGATATAACTCAGCTCCCATATCCTTCAGCTTCACCAATTCCGGGTAGCTAGTTCGATAGGTACCGATCACATGATACCCTTTGGCCAAACAATCAAGCGCCAGCGCCAAGCCAATGCGCCTGCCTACACCAGTGATCAAAACAGGTGACTTACTCATAAAACACTACTCCGGCTTCCTATATTCGAGACTGAGAGAAACTGAATCAGCAAAACGTAGCGCGTGAGGTTTATCAATTCGTACTTTCGCATAGCTCACCCAAGAGTGCTCACTGCAAAGACCCAACACGTCTGACACCAGTTTTTCCAATAATAGAAAGCGACCATCCTCAACATGCTTAATAATGCTTTTTGCAATGTGTTTATAGTTCAAGGCATCTTCAACACTATCTTCCAGGCACAGTTTATTTGCAGGATAATGTACTTCCACATTAATAATAATATCTTGTTGCTTTTCCTGTTCCTCAGGATTGAACCCAATATAAGTTCGAAGTCGCAAATTTGTAATATTGATAATCGCGTTATTAACAACCATTAAAAACAGCCTTATATTT
>NZ_LWGE01001542.1:0-2125 GCF_001635315.1 Oleiphilus sp. HI0123 | reverse complement strand
CGCCACCTTGGAAGGCTTGGAAGAAAGCAGTCATAGCAGGCGTCAAACCAGTTGTCGTGCTGGCAAGCAAGTTATCGATCGACTCTGCTTGAGTAAGCACTGCATCACGTTCATGATAAACGGTTGTATCGGCACGAACCTGCTCGCTAATAAAATCCTCTGCATTTCTACGAATCGTGGCAATATTCGCGCCCTGACCAGTGTAACCACTACCAGTAAGAATAGATTTATTATCTACAAACACGGCCTCCTGACGACTGTAGCCAGGTGTATTGGTATTAGAAACATTATTACCCGTGACCGATAAGGCTGTCTGATGAGCTTGTAGACCTGAAAGGCCAATACCGATTAGATCTGGCATATCAGCCTCCAATTCCTAATTTGCTTGCGGTAGAGCCAAGGTCCAGACTAGAAAGTTCATCAATATTCATATAACGACCAATAATACGATTAATCTTGTTGGCATAGTCTGGGTCGGTTGCATAGCCGGCATCTTGTAGCTCGTGTGCAAAGTCATACGGATCACCCGCTTTCTCGAGCGCTTGCTCATATCGGGCATTAGTACTCAAAAAACGCGCATAATCTGAAAAGCTTTCCTGGTAACCCGAATAAGACCTAAAGTCTGCGCGCTCCTTCACTGCGACACCATTTCGATATTCAGTCGTCGTTATATTTGTGCTGTCACCCGTCCATCCTGTTTGCGCCTTAATACCAAATAAATTATGGCTAGGACTACCATCAGAATTTAAGATCTCTCGTTTACCCCAACCAGTTTCCAGTGCTGACTGAGCCAACATTAGACGAGCATCAATACCTGTTTCTTGCTCTGCCTGTTTAGCATAGGGATAAAGAGAAGCGATAAATTGATCGGGAGAACTGAAGTCTAACTTACTTGATTCAGCAACTTTATCTGAGTCCAGGCTAGCAATCGTCTGATCAATTTGATTCATTGCCGTTTCAATCTTTGCAATTTTCTCTGCGCTAACAAATGGCTGGC
The DNA here is from genome assembly GCF_001635315.1 of Oleiphilus sp. HI0123. Lineage (NCBI taxonomy): Bacteria > Pseudomonadati > Pseudomonadota > Gammaproteobacteria > Oceanospirillales > Oleiphilaceae > Oleiphilus > Oleiphilus sp. HI0123. The sequence goes on along the minus strand of NZ_LWGE01001542.1, from coordinate 1,128 downwards.
GCGCATAGTCTTTCAGAGAAAAAGATTTGTCTTGAGAGGTTAATGGATAGGAACTTAAATCTGACTCTTCACCACCTACGCCTTTTGACATTTGTCGCTTGATCACTTCAGCCAGACCAATACCTTTACCAGTTGATAAGCTTACTGCCATCTGGCTATCAAACATCTGCTGATAAAAGTCTGATTGGTTGCTTTGCAATAGGTTTCCTTCAGAAAATACCTTATTAGCATCGCGCATACTTTTAATCATCATCGAGACGAATATCGATTCAAAGTGTTTGGCGGCAGCATCTAGGGCGCCGTCTCTATCTGTCTTGGATTGATGCTTAAGAGACTGCAGAGCATTGAGATTGTTATAGTCATTTAAGCCCTGGGTATGCTTATTAAAACGGGCAGCACTGTTCTGCAACTGATTCCCTATATTATCAGTCGCCATCATCATCGGATTATTTATCTGACTCATCAGTGCGCTATTCATCACTAACCTCTAAGGTTCCACATGGCTTTGCTTATATTTCTTTCTATATAACAATTAAATCTGCTTTTAAGGCACCAGCCTGCTTCAAGGCTTCGAGTACAGCCATGATATCTCCTGGCGCAGCACCAACTTGATTAACCGCTTGAACAATCTGGCTCAGCGTCGCTGCAGGGCCAAACTGAAACATTCGACTAGGTTCTTGTTCTGCATCAACATCGGAGCGTGGTACGACAACCGTCTGACCACCTCCAAGCGGATTTGGTTGACTGACTGCAGGGTCTTCAGTAATTGTTACCGAAAGACTTCCGTGGGTAACCGCAGCTGGAAGCACCTTAACGTTCTGACCGACAACGATGGTGCCGGTACGAGAGTTAATAATCACTCTCGCCGCTTCTTCCCCTGTTTCAACATTCATATTTTCGAGCATCGACAAAAAGCTAACTCGCTGAGATGCATCGCGAGGGGCTTTGACGGTAATCGAAGCTGCATCGCTGGCGTAAGCTGTATTAGGCCCTAGCAAGTCATTAATCTTCTTGGTTAAATTCATCGCCGTTGTGAAGTCCGGGCGATGTAAATCAAAGGTTAATGTGTCGCCACGATGAAAAGGAGATGCGATGGCTCGTTCAACCGTCGCGCCATTAGGAATCCGT
>NZ_LWGE01001541.1:0-1983 GCF_001635315.1 Oleiphilus sp. HI0123 | reverse complement strand
TGCATCATACACCTCAGCTAAATGTTTAAAGTCTAGATGAGTATAGACCTGTGTGGTGGAAATATCGGCATGGCCTAATAATTCTTGTACGGCGCGAAGGTTTTGACTCGACTCCAACATGTGGCTTGCAAAAGAATGTCGCAGCATATGCGGGCTGACATCATTAATAATACCTTTCTCGATTGCCATTTTTTTCAAGCGAACCTGAACATTACGTACACTTATCCGCTTTCCTTGCTGGCTAATGAAAAGTGCGACCGCCTCTTCTCCCAAGCAATCGCCACGAAAGGCTAACCACTCTTTTAGCGCTTCAATGGCCTTGCTTCCTAATGGCAAGTGCCTTTCTTTGCCACCTTTACCCAGCACATCAACAAAACCTTCATCAAGATTTATGGAATTTACATTCAAATTTACTAATTCAGAAAGGCGTAGACCTGAAGAATAGAAAACCTCGAACATGGCGTGATCACGAATCACATGCCAATCGCCACTATCGTTATCTAATAGATGGTTAATTTGATCAACATTCAAGACTTTAGGCAGTTTTTTGCTCCCTTTTGGAACCGGAACATCCAGACACGGATTGTGTTCTAGCAAAGCATGTTTAATCTGGTAATTGTAAAAACTACGTAGTGACGACAGTGCTCTTTGAATACTCTTGCTAGAAAGCTGCTTACGGTGCAGGTAAGAAACGTATAAGCGGACATGAGCGTGACTGAGCTCACTCCAAGCGTGAATACCCTGTTCAGAGCACCAAGTATGAATACGCTCCAAGTCACGCCTGTAATTGGTGTAAGTGTGATGGGAGAGCCTCCTAACGACCAGTAAATTATCGAGAAACTCTTCTAGTAACTTTTCCATCACTGCCTCGAATTCTCTACCGGATCATTAAACCATTTATGGCGACTCGCTTCGAAAATATCTATTCCAAGAGCGAAGGAACTGAGTCCTCTACCTGCTGTCGCTTAGCAGCCAACAACAGATTCGGCAGAATACGGCTGATAAAATCGCTGATATAAGAAAGGAATAAAGAGCCCATTGAGCTATCAAAGTGCTTAGCATCGCGACTGCCCAAACAGAACAAGCCCAAAAGCTCACCATTTCGTAAAGGAATCACTGCCGCTGAACCGACTTCTTCGGGGTTCGGGAACAAGCATGCACGCTCTTCGTCTCGGAACTGCCCGCAAACTGCTCGTGTATGATCGAGAATACCGCCTAGCTGCCCCCGAGCCTCATCGATCGAAATGACTTTCACTTCGCTAACAGGGTAGTCACTTGGCTTACCAAACAATAAAATGCTGCTGAAGTCGATATTCGCATCATTTTTGAATGCCTCATTTACGACCATTTCAATCTCATCAAGGCTCTTCACCTCTAACAAGTTTAATAACAGGCGTTTGGTCTTCTCAAAATGAGCATCATTCTCATGCGCAATGGAGATCAGTTCATTAAGCTTGTTTTTCAGCTCATCACGGTGCTCTCTAAATACTTGCACCTGACGCTCCCCTAAAGATATCGCAGCGCCGCTCGCATGAGGTATTTTTAGCTCATTCAACAAGTAATCATGTTGAACAAAGAATTCAGGGTGAGTCTTCAAATACTCAATAACGTCAGTTTCTTGAATACTCGCAGCTTGCGGGCTTACTTCAGCGTTTACTTCTTTATTGCTCATACTATCTTCACTAATACGGTTCACTATGTCTGGGGGAGTCCATTCAAAACTTATATTTATTTATCTGAAATCTATCAGTATTACGATGTGGGCTAAGAGATCACGAATCTAGTTCAAGCCTCACTAAACGCCTATCGCTAACTAAGTGTAGCGCTAAATTCGAATTTTTCCTTCGAAAACAGTCATAGCGGGGCCTTCCATCATTAACGGTGAGCCGACGCCCTGCCACTCAATTTTTAGATTACCGCCAGGCAAGCGAACCTCAACTGGCGATTCCAGCACACCTCGGCTTATTCCAGCGGCAACAGCCG
>NZ_LWGE01001540.1:0-7930 GCF_001635315.1 Oleiphilus sp. HI0123 | reverse complement strand
AAAAGTATTGATGCGCTAGGTGTTGCTTTTGCCAAGATTCGTACTGGTCGAGCGCACCCAAGTATTTTAGATAGCGTATCAGTTTCATACTATGGTGTAGATACACCGCTAAAGCAGGCGGCTAATATTAGTGTTGAAGATGGCAGAACTTTGGCAATCTCTGTTTGGGAAAAACCAATGGTGCCAGTGGTCGAAAAAGCGATTATAGCAGCTAACCTCGGCTTAAACCCGTCAACTTCTGGTGACTTAATACGTGTGCCAATGCCAGCTCTAACAGAGGAAACTCGTAGGGATATGGTTAAGCTAGCAAAAGCAGATGCCGAGAGTGCAAGAGTATCTGTTAGAAATATTCGCAGAGATGCTAACTCCGATATTAAAGAACTTTTGAAAGAGAAAGAGATTTCAGAAGATGAAGAAAAAAGAGCAGCAGATGGTATCCAAAAACTAACTGACACTTATGTTGCTAAAGTTGATGCTTTATTGCAGGAAAAAGAATCAGACTTGATGGAAGTATAAAAACTGCCTGTTTCGGGCGAAAGTGTGTCCAATGCTTTCGCTCGTTAAATTTCGTGTTATTAAGTATTGGGTTGGATAGATAAATTGAGTGAGCACATTCCTCTAAGCTCAGGGAGTAAACCTAGACACGTTGCTATCATTATGGATGGTAATAATAGGTGGGCTAAGCAGCGCAAAAAGATAGGGATTTCTGGGCACAAGGCAGGCGTAGATGCGGTTAGAGATGTCGTTAAAGCTTGTGTTGAGGAAGATATAGAGGTGCTGACTCTATTTGCCTTTAGTAGTGAAAACTGGAGGAGGCCCGCCGAAGAGGTTGGTGCGTTAATGAAGCTTTTCCTTTTTGCCTTGCAGCGAGAAGTTAAGAAACTGCACTCAAATAATATCCGCTTGCGAATTATTGGTGATCGAGAGCCGTTTAGTGATGTGCTTCAGGAGCATATGGCGAAAGCGGAAGAACTAACAGAAAATAATGATGGTATGACTCTGGTCGTTGCCGCTAACTACGGTGGGCACTGGGATGTCGCGCAAGCGACGCGGAAAATTGCCCATAAAGTTGCTTCCGGCGAGATTGCGGCTGAAGATGTGAGCGAAGACTTAATTCAATCACATATCTCTTTGGGTGACTTGCCTTTACCTGATTTAATGATTCGCACTGCGGGTGAGCAGCGCATCAGCAATTTTATGTTATGGCAATTGGCCTACGCAGAATTCTATTTTTCCGATTTGTACTGGCCCGATTTCAAGAAGGAACAGATGCTGGAAGCCTTAAAAGCCTATGCTGGACGAAAGCGGCGCTTTGGGCAAACTGATGATCAGTTGGATCAGGCCGAGTAAATAATCACGGGACTCTTTTTGTGTTAAAACAACGAATAATTACAGCTTTAATTCTTGCTCCACTTGTTTTGGGGGGTGTTTTTTTACTGCCTCCAGAGTATTTTTCTTGGTTTGTCGCAGCTATTGTTATTTTAGGTGCCTGGGAATGGGCTAACCTTTCAGGCGTGAGCGCTTCTGCAGCGCGAGTGGTTTATGCTCTCGTGATGGCGGTTTTCCTATTTTTGCTTGTCGGCAGTATGTCTCTTCCCTGGGTATTAACACTTTCTGTTGCATGGTGGGCCTTGGCATGTGTTCTGGTCATGACTTTTCCAGAATCATCTTCCCTGTGGAAGGGGAAAATAGTTCAGTTACTGCTTGGTTTTGTTGTGCTTGCTCCTTTGTGGAAGGCTTTAGTTTTTCTACGCTCAAGTGAATATGCGCCCTTAGCTGACTTAAATGTTCTTTGGCTTATTTTTTATATCTTGATGTTAGTGTGGGCCGCGGATACGGGGGCTTATTTCGCTGGCCGAGCTTTTGGTAAGAAGAAATTAGCACCAAAAGTTTCCCCTGGAAAATCGTGGGCTGGAGCCTGGGGCGGTCTGGCTGCTTGTCTATTGTTATCTCTGATTGCTAGTAATTTGCTAGAACATAATTTCGCAATGACTATACAGTTTGCAGTCATTTCAACTATTACTGGTTCAATCTCAATAATTGGTGACTTAACAGAGAGTATGTTTAAGCGACAACGCGGTATTAAAGATAGTAGTAATCTGCTTCCTGGTCATGGCGGTGTGCTTGATCGTATTGATAGCTTGGTTGCCGCGATTCCAGTGTTTGTCTTTGCTTTATACAATCTCTCTTGGGTCGCCTAGTGTTATTCTACTTTTCGCAAACTCTCAGTAATTCAGGTTATTAAGTGTCGACTATTCAAAGTGTATGTGTCTTGGGGGCGACCGGCTCTATTGGTCTAAACACGCTCGACGTGATTAGTCGGCACCCAGACAGGTATCGGGTATTTGCTCTGACGGCGCATCGCAGTGTCGAGCAAATGCTAGCTCTGTGTTTGAAGCACTCCCCAAGTATTGCGGTTATGGTGGATGAAGATGCTGCGCAATGCTTGCAGGGTGAGTTGCTAAAACATGCTTCTGATATCAAAGTTTTGGCAGGTGCGGAGTCTCTGGAATGTGTGTCCGCACATGATGATGTTGATGTCGTCATGGCTGCAATCGTTGGTGCAGCCGGGCTAGAGGCGAACCTTGCTGCTGCTAGAAAAGGTAAGAAAGTTTTACTAGCGAATAAAGAGTCCTTAGTTATGTCTGGCCAGCTCTTTACGGAAGAGGTGAGTCGTTCAGGTGCAACGCTATTGCCTATCGATAGCGAGCACAACGCGATATTTCAATGTCTTCCTGGTTCCTATCAGTGTGGCCAGTCTTTAGAACGAGAAGTGCAGCGTGTATTGCTCACTGCCTCAGGTGGGCCTTTCAGGGGGTGGTCTCGTGATCGCCTTAGTACGGTGACGCCAGAACAGGCCTGCGCACACCCAAACTGGCAGATGGGAAGTAAAATCTCAGTAGATTCTGCCACGCTTATGAATAAGGGTTTGGAGCTAATCGAAGCGTGTTGGTTGTTCGATATCAGTCCGAAAGATATCGAGGTTCATGTTCATCCTGAGAGTATTGTTCATTCCATGGTTGAATACTTGGATGGCTCGGTCATAGCGCAAATGGGAAGCCCCGATATGCGTACACCAATTGCCTATGGCTTGGCGTGGCCCGAAAGAATTGCCTCAGGTGCCATTTCATTAGACTTATTTGAAGTTGCTCAACTAAACTTTGAAAAGCCTGATCTTGAAAACTTTCCCTGCCTTAAGTTGGCTCAAGAGGCTTTTGATGTTGGTGGTACTGCGTGTACGGTCTTAAATGCTGCGAATGAAGTTGCTGTCGCGTCCTTTCTAAAAGGTAATGTCTCCTTTACTGCTATCCCTGATATTATTGCGTCAACATTAGAAGATGCCTCAATCGCTCCAATAACATCAGTTAATCAGATATTGTCTGTTGATGAAGAGGCTAGAGTTATAGCTCAACAGCAAATAATGAAGAAGAAACGGCCTTAATGAAGATGAGCCAGTATATTTAATGACACTGATTCAGACCATACTCTCGCTAATTATTACGCTTGGTATTCTAGTTACGATCCATGAATATGGACATTACTGGGTTGCCAAGCGTTGTGGTGTCAAGGTCCTACGATTTTCAGTAGGCTTTGGGCGCCCGATTTTTATGTGGAAAAACAAGGATGGAACCGAGTTTGCCATTGCTAGTATTCCTTTAGGTGGCTTCGTCAAGATGCTTGACGAACGCGAAGCCCCTGTAGAAACCGCTTTGCTTCCTTATGCTTTTAATCGCAAGCCTGTCTCGCAGCGTATTGCGATAGTGTCAGCAGGCCCTATCGCGAACTTTCTATTTGCTATTGCAGCTTACTGGCTGATGTTCATTATTGGCTTCAGTGCCTTGACTCCAACAATAGGTGAAATTGATCAGGAGTCCGTTGCAGCAAGGGCTGGTTTGTATCCTGGTCTTGAAATAACTCAGGTGGATGGGCGAGATACTCTGAGTTGGCGCTCTGTCAGTATGGCTTTAGTGAACCGTATCGGCGACAGCGGTGATATTGAATTATTCGCTAAGGCTGGTGCTAGTGACACTGCTGATGGTTATACATTAAGTGTTGAAAACTGGATGTTGGACCGTGAGCCACATGGACTGCTTAAGGACTTAGGTGTCCACCCATTAAAGCCGCCTGTTCCCGCAGTAATGGGGAGTGTCTTAGCCGATAGTCCGGCTGAACAGGGTGGCTTAAAAGCGGGCGATAAAGTAATTGAGGCCGGCGGTAAAGTTATTGAAGACTGGTTTGCTTTTGTCGATGTAATCAAAGTCTCTGCTGAAAAAGATGTTGTCGTTAAGGTTGAGAGGAGTGGAGAAAACAATGGGCTTATTGTCGAGACTCTGTCACTTAGACCAGAAGTATTTATACGTGAAGACGGTGCCTCGGTTGGTCGTTTAGGAGTCAGTGTTCAGCCCTTTACTTACCCGAAAGAGATGATAAGAACGATAAGCTACGGTCCTCTTGAATCCCTGATGCAGGCGAGTGAACAAGTTTGGGCTGATTGTGTTATGACACTTAACGCGATCAAGAAGATGATTATGGGCTTAATTTCTCTTGATAACCTGAGTGGCCCGATAACCATCGCTCAAGTAGCAAGTGAGTCTATCGAGTCAGGTTCTGAAGAGTTTTTGCGTTTTCTAGCTTTATTAAGCGTAAGCTTAGGAATCTTAAATTTACTGCCCATTCCTGTCTTGGATGGAGGGCATATTTTTTACTATTTGATCGAAGCTGTAAAAGGCGAACCACTATCTGAGAAATGGCAGGTGTTGGGTTTAAAAGTAGGGGTGTCATTTATATTGATACTTATGTCTCTAGCTTTATATAACGATATTATGCGTTTGTAGTGGTTATTCATTAATAGGATTGTCTGTGTTTGGCGTAAAAAAAATAATTCGTAGTTGGCTTGCTCTGAGCTTATTGATTCTAGCTATCGCCCCCTTAGCTGCTAAAGCAGAAGCTTTTATTATCAATGATATTCGTGTTGATGGTCTTAAGCGGGTATCAGCCGGTTCGGTATTTTCTGCGTTTATCCTAAGTGTTGGTGAGACTGCTAGTGAAGAAAAGATAGTTGAAGCAAGTAAGGCGCTATTTAAAACCGGCTTGTTTACAGATATCGAAATCGCCCGTGAAGATAGAGATTTGGTCATTATTGTTCAAGAGCGCCCCTCAATCTCGAAAATCGAAATTGAAGGAAATAAGGATATCTCTGAAGAAGATTTGCTGGAAGGGCTCAAAGCTGCCGGGATGGCAGAAGGAAAAGTATTCAAGCGGGTAACGCTTGAGCGTCTGGAGCTCGAAATCCTTCGCTCTTATGTTACACAAGGTAGATACTCTGCTTCTGTAGAGGCCGAAGTTAAAGAATTACCTCGCAACCGTGTGGCAATCANGTTGAATATCAACGAAGGAGAAGTTGCCTCAATTCTTCATATCAATATCGTTGGTAACCAAGCATTTTCTGATGAAGAACTAATTGAGCTGATGGAGCTCAAGATGCCAAGTTTTTGGTCAGTATTTACCAGTGATGATAAATACTCAAAAGAAAAGCTGAGTGGCGATTTAGAGCGTATACGTTCTTTCTATCTGGATAATGGTTATATCAAGTTTGCCATCGAGTCGACTCAAGTTTCGATTTCACCACATAAAGAAGATGTTTTCGTTACGGTTAATATTTCAGAAGGCCCGTTATATACGTTAAAGGACTTCGACTTGAAGGGAGACCTTGTTCTAGAGAAGGAAGTGTTAGAAAAGCTTGTTATGTTAAAACCGGGTGACGTATTTTCACGTCAGAAACTGACACTTACATCTGACCTTATCTCTCGTGCTTTAGGTGCAGAAGGTTATACTTATGCAAATGTTAACGCTATCCCTGAGGCGCATGATGACTATAGCGCTTCGGTTACTTTCTTTGTTGATCCTGGTAAACGGAATTATGTAAGAAGAATCAATTTCCGTGGTAACACTTCAACACGTGATGAAGTCTTACGGCAGGAGATGATTCAAATGGAAGGTGGGTCTGCATCAACGGACTTGATCGAAGGTTCTAAAGCTAAGCTTGAGCGTTTGGGCTTCTTTAGTACTGTTAATATTGATACGCCCTCAGTACCGGGCACGTCAGATCAAATTGATGTGAATTACTCGGTTGAAGAAACTTCATCCGGTAACCTTTCTGCAAGCTTGGGTTTTTCTCAGGGTTCCGGTTTTTCACTTGGTTTGAGTGTTTCTGAAAGTAACTTTTTTGGCTCCGGTAAGAAGGTCTCTTTTGGCGTGAATACCACTGAGTCCGTTAAGTCTGCTAACTTTTCCTATCTCGATCCTTACTTCACTGTCGATGGTGTGAGTCGAGGGTTTAGCTTTTTTGCTAGAAAAACTGATTTTGACGAAGATGACCGTTCAGATTTTGTTATCGATGAAACGGGAGCATCGGTAACCTTTGGTTATCCTATCAACAGTATTTCTCGCTTGAAGTTCACTTTTGGTTATACCAATACTCAGCTATCTGCAGGTGAGGATGTGCCGCTCGGAATCAATACTTTTGTTTCTGAATATGGTACGAGTTTTAATACTTACAGCTTTACCGGGTCATGGACCAGAAGCACATTGAATCGCGGGCAGTTTCCAACGCGCGGGTGGGGACAGGGCCTAACGCTTGAAGTGTCGGTACCTTTCAGTGATCTATCATTTTATAAACTTAACTACCGCTCAAATACCTACTTCCCAATCGATAAAGATCATGACTTTGTATTCAGGATTCGCAATAAATTGGCGTGGGCTGATGGGTATGGTGATACCAGCATACTTCCATTTTACGAAAACTATTTCACCGGTGGTATTACTTCGGTGCGAGGTTATCAAAGAAATTCGCTTGGTCGTCAGTCGGTTCCTAGTCAGGCTGGTGGGTCTACAGACCCCTTTGGCGGAAATCTCCTAATTGAAAATAGTGCTGAGTTGATCTTCCCTGTACCGTTTGTGAAAGACCAGCGATCGCTACGCCTATCGTACTTTGTTGATAGTGGTAATGTTTTTGATACAGCAAGGGGATATGATTTTGATGGGAATGAGATTCGTTGGTCGACTGGCTTGAGCTTACAATGGATAACCTTTATCGGGCCCTTGGGCTTCAGTTTTGGTAAGACGATTAATGACATTCCCGGGGACGATACGCGGTTCTTCCAGTTCTCCCTAGGGCAGCCTTTCTAGTTACTAAGTAAACATAAAATAGATCGTTGGAGGTCTTTAATGAAATTATTTAAGCAAATTATTTTGATGGGAAGTATTGCTTTCTTCTCTATGTCGGCACTTGCTGAAATGAAGATTGGTCTGGTTGATATGAGAGCTGCCTTATTTTCTTCAGATGCAGCAAAAGAGTTCACTGAGTCAATGGTGACCAAATATAAAAAACAGGACCTTGAAGTTCGTGCTATCGGAGAAGAAGGTCAGCGCTTGGAAATGCGCTTAAAAAATGACGCTGCAATTATGAGTGATAATGAAAGAGCGAAAATGGCATCTGATCTTGAAGAAGCGATTCAGGAATATAAGTACCGCAAAGGTAAGCTTGATAAGGCTTTGGCAGAAAGACGGAATGAGTTTTTGAGTGATTCAAAGCCCAAAATCGATCAAGCGATCAACGAGCTAGTAAAAGAAGAAAAACTGGATTTGTTGATTCCTCGTGAAGCGGCTTTATATGCCAATCAAGAAATGGATTATACAAATAAAATTATCGAGAAGCTTAACAAGCTAAACTGATCTTTCTATATTTCGTGAGTTTAATCAGATGAAGCAAAATGCCTTTACCTTAAAATATTTGGCGGACTATGTGGAAGGAGAGGTTCGAGGTGATGCGTCGATAAGCATCTCGGGCCTTTCGACTCTGCAGTCGGCTAAGTCAGGTGATTTAAGCTTTTTAGCGAATCCTGCCTATGAGAAATATTTAGCGGATAGC
>NZ_LWGE01001539.1:0-2019 GCF_001635315.1 Oleiphilus sp. HI0123 | reverse complement strand
GGATAGGTTAACGCGTCGCGTTAGCAACCCACGAATACCAGCATGATCACCGTCGAAATTACTTGCTTCATCTGATGCGTTGACGCTTCCCTAACGGGAAGAATGTTAATTAAAAAGAAAGGCTCTGGCCGAGGTTCCGGCAGGATTTTGTGCGGGCCTCTTGACGTGGGGAGTCATACCAACGCTTTTATAAACGGCGCGCGTCTTTTTGCGCGTCCAGTGCAGGCCACGTGTTTTTGTGGCCGGAACGATGTTTGATAAACTTGTTAGTTGTCATTTTGCCCCAAAGCTCTCTAGTACTGGATAGTAATATTCTGCGACTACCAGCCCAGAAAAAATACACGCAAGCAGAACCCAGACATGCCATTCACGAACCCAGCTACCCTGTGCTTTTAACTCGACCAATTCTTCTTCGTTTTCACCGACAGAGGCAAGAGACATGAAAAGTTGTATACCCATAATACCAATGAGTATATGAATATAGGGCGTACCGAAAAACCAAGAAATTCCGTAGACCAAAACACACAAAATACTAAGTATTATTGCTACTCGTTTCATATCCCTACTTACAACTAACGCCTTGCACAGCGGAAACTGTAGTGTAGTGGCTTTGTGCAACAATGAGCGAAGCGAATGCACAAAGCCGCGGAGCGGAGGTTTTCCGACTGGTGCAACTTGTTAGATGCATACTGGACTAATGTGCACTGGTTTTTGAAAGCAAGTTGAGAACAACAACGCCACCAACGATTAAACCCATGCCAACATACCCCCAAAGGTCAAGTTTTTGCCCGTGCATGAACCATGCGATTAGAGTTACTAAAACTATGCCAAGCCCTGACCAAACTGCATATGCAATACCAACAGGGATTGATTTCAGAGTAAGTGAAAGTAAATAGAAAGCAGCGCCATAGCCAATAATAACAAGCAGCGATGGGGCGATTTTAGTAAAACCTTCACTAGACTTAAGACTGGATGTTGCAATTACTTCACAAATAATAGCAGCGGATAAGAATAACCAGTTTTTCACAGTTTTCTCCAATGTATATATTTTTCGAAAGATTAAACTAACCCTTTAAAAATGAACAGTCTTGTTCTTTTGGAGAGGCTGTGAGCACATGGGGCATCTAACGCCCAGCTAAACGGAGGAGTAACAATGGCGGCATTTTTGGAACAAAAATGATGCGATTGTTACGGAGTCCGTTTGAGCTGTTGGTTATGTGCATTTTTTCTTTGTTACTTTGATGTCAGTATAAGTATTCATGCAGCTAATACGCTGTTCAGTTTCACTTAGCTCTATTGAAGGCGGAATATCAAAGTGCAATCGTAAAGCTTCGAAGTTGATATCCTTGACCAAGTGACAAAAGTATCCCGTTCTGTTTACACCCCAAATATATTCGTTGGCAGACTTATTTCCTGAGCTAAGCAAAAACTCTACAACGAGGTTAAGATGGCTATAATCAGGTTCTCCTTTCTTAGGATACTCCAATATTTTTACTTTGCTCATTGCAAGAATTCCATTCATTAATACACATAACGCCGCCAGCAACGGCGAGCGAAGCGAGTCCAGCCCACGGCCCTTTGTGGGCGACGTTGGCTGGCCTGGTTATATTTTTCTTTCAATGATGAACCCTGACTCGTCACCACAATGAATATAAATTTCACCGTCACCTTGTAAAGGAGTAGGAAATTCAATTTTACCCCGACCACAAAGGTCATCACCCTCGCAAGTGCCTTGCCAGCTAAACTCAAGATAAGGTGTTCGGTGAGATACCCTAACATCGAGCCACCCTTTTACAGCACCAAAAACGAACTGGCCTAATCCATCTTCAGTAAACTCAAAATAACCGGGTTCATCGAGGTCAACGTAGTCTTGAGGCCAAGTTGTCATTGACTTAATTTTCCATCGGCCTACAAAATCGTGCACTGAATTCTCCCTGAAATATAACGCNNNCATTTGCGGGATGAGTTTTATGGCGACGTTTATGCGTTTCTTTGCATAAACGGTGACAGAAAACGAAG
>NZ_LWGE01001538.1:0-3277 GCF_001635315.1 Oleiphilus sp. HI0123 | reverse complement strand
CCTTTTTATAGTGCGCGGCCAAAGGCCGAGCCTGCCTTAGGATGCTATCAGCACTTTTGCAGGAGGCCCGCCCTTGAGGAGCGGGCTCTGCTTACAGGAAGATTTGTCCTTGATTAGATATTTCTAACAATTAAGCCTTTTTCAAGCGCTTCGTGAGTAAGCTTAAGCTTGGAAAGCTCCGGAACCTCGAGTTCAACTTTATAACCCGAGCCAAGAGCTGACTCAATTTCTCGGCCGTTCTTGCTGTTGAATAGCTGTGCTGCGGTGAAGGAAATATTACCTACCGGTGTTAGCAGCGTGAGCTGATCTCCAGTAGAAAGCTTGTTTTTCGCCTCAAGTTTGATGCGATTTGTGCCAAGGTCACCTTCCAGAACGTCTGCGACGAATAGTTGCTGAGTTGAGGTTGAATTGCCTGTCTCATAGTTTTGGTATTCATCAGGTACATGGCGGCGGTAAAAACCCTCTGTGAAACCTCTATTAGCCATGCCTTCGAGGTCGTCCATCAAGGCCATGTTGAACTCATGGCCGGCGGCGGCATCATTGATCGCTTGTCGGTATACTTGAGCAGTTCTTGCAGCGTAATAGTACGATTTGGTACGGCCTTCAATCTTCAGGGACTCAACACCTATATCCATCAGGCGCTGAACATGCTGAACAGCTCGTAGGTCTTTGGAGTTCATGATGTAGGTGCCGTGCTCATCTTCATAAGCAGGCATGTACTCACCAGGTCTGCCTTTTTCCTGTAGTAGGTATAAAGGGGAAACTTTTTCTAGGACGTCAGAACTTTCCGAAAGTGAAAGTGTTTGAACATTAGGGTCGTAGGTTTCAACTGCTTGGCTTGGAACAATTTCTCCGCCATCAGTCTGTTCTGCTTCGTGAGTCTGGTACTTCCAGCGACAGGAATTTGTGCAAGCGCCCTGGTTTGAGTCTCTATGGGTCATATAACCGGACAATAAACAACGGCCAGAGTAGGCAATACACAAAGCACCGTGAACGAAAACTTCAATTTCCATTTCAGGAACGCGTTGTTTAATTTCCGCAATTTCATCCAAGGATAGTTCCCGCGAAAGAATGACGCGTGTCAGGCCCTGTTGTTGCCAGAATTTCACTGTTGCCCAATTTACCGCGTTTGCTTGAACTGAAAGGTGAACAGGCACATCAGGCCATTTTTCTCGCACCATCATGATAATGCCGGGGTCAGACATAATCAGCGCATCTGGCTTCATAGCAATGACTTGCTCCATGTCGCGAAGGTAACTTTTTACCTTGTCATTGTGCGGGCTAATGTTCGATGCGATATAGAACTGTTTGCCAAGCTTGTGTGCGCGAGCAACGCCCTTAGCAAGGTTTTCAATATGGTTAAATTCGTTTTCTCTGACGCGCAAACTGTACCGTGGTTGGCCAGCATAAACTGCATCTGCGCCATAGGCGAAGGCGTACTCCATATTCTGGAGCGAGCCTGCGGGAGATAATAATTCAGGTTTTTTCATGTGTTCCGATTCGAAATTAAGGCTATTCTTTCTGCGAAATGGCGGATCCTACCTGTAATTGCTCGAACCAGTCCAGGAATTTCCCAACATTTTCACCTTTGAATATTCGGCCGTGCTGGGGAAGAAGCATGTCGATCTCTAATTTTCTGACGCGGTTGATCCAGTCATTTTTGGCTGCATTGGAAGGCATCCAGCGTTGATGGAACATTTTCATTTTCGGGATATGTGCATCAAAATCATCGACGAACATTGGGCTGTCGATAGGCTCAAGAGCCGCACCAACATCGCCAGTGAACAGGATCTTCGCGACAGGGTCATATACATGGTAGTTGCCCGAAGAGTGAAGGTAGTGTGCGGGAATCAGTTGTAAAGACAGGCCCGCCAGATCCAATGTTCGGCCTTCATCCTGTATCGCCTCGTAAGAAATATTGTTCATGCCGAAATGTCGTATGAAGCCTTCCCAAAGCCAAGGGCCATGAAGTTTCGCATCTGGGATAACCTGATCCCAAAGACCCAAAGACGAAATGATGTCTGGGTCCTGGTGAGAAGCAAACAAGTGAGTGATTTGCTCTAAAGGAATGTATTTGACGACAGAGCTTAACATAGGAGCAAAAAGCTCAACACCGCCAGGATCGAGTAAAACAGCTTGTTGATTATTCACGATCATAAACTGATTCGAATCAATAATTTTTTCAGGCTTGTCAGGGTCTCTTCCGAAATAGATCCATTGATGCTTTTCTTGATATATTGCTTGAGATTTCATGTGCGTGCCTAGATTAGTTTATTGTTAGTAGATAAAAACTTTAACGCTTTATCGATATGGTAAAGGATGCGCTTGATCATCTCTTCAACGTTATGCGCCATATCGAGTAAAACAGGGCTATGTTCGCCAGTTCGAGGCGCTTCGATTTTGGAATTAACAGCAATAACGGCGATGCTACGAATATTCTTTTGCATTTCCGTCAGAAGGTCATTTAGTTCGCGGTTAAAGCGTGCAATGCGTTCACGGCTTTGCTGCTCGCGTTGAGGGCGCCCCTGGATGTGTTGTTGGACGATCTGAGGTACTTTGTCCGGTTCCATCACTCTATAGGCTTTTTCAAGCTTCTCTTCAAATAAACTGGTACGCCACTCGCGAACGGCTTTATTGGCGGTTTCAACAGTCATGGTACTCACCAGGTCGGCCAAGGATATGGATTCACGTGAACACTCATCATAAAAGGTTGCCAAAACAGCTAGACCGGCTGCGCTTTCGCCAATACGTTTAGCGAGTACGCGCAAATTTTTGGAAGAAATAGATAAGCTTCGAGTAATCTCCTGAGCATGATAGAGCTCAGCGGCAACCTTTGCTGCAATGACGGTTTGTTGGGTGTTCTCGCTAAGCATTGGCAGTGTCTCCCAAACTCACTTACGTAGCGTATTTAGGGCCAGATTTAAAAAGATAAGACTTAGTTCTATCCGGTATCTGAGGCTCTCGTAAGTGCTTTGTTTTTATTGATTCGTTTAGTTTAGCACTGATCAAAAAAAATGCTGGAATTCACGGGGATATTTTGTGGCTATCGGGCATAAAAAAAGCGGAGGTGGAAGAAACCTCCGCTAGCAGTAAAAATTAACCTAAGAGACTAGAATTTAGCTGCGAGCTGCACCCAAATTTTCGTAGTATCCTCGCCCGAGTCTCCTTTACTGTAATCGGCAAGCTTGATTAGCCCTGTGTAGTTATCAGAAAACTTCTTGGCAACTAGAATGTCAATTTCACTACCTAAATCTGCACTACCTTCATCGGCGTCAAA
>NZ_LWGE01001537.1:0-4247 GCF_001635315.1 Oleiphilus sp. HI0123 | reverse complement strand
TGAGATGCGTAAGCACATGAAGATACTGCGTCAAAAGTGGAAGAGCCAAGGAATCAAGACGCCACTGCAAATTCGGATTGGGATCAGTACGGGCTTCAGCACTGTAGGAAATTTTGGCGCTGAAAACCGCATGGACTACACCATTATCGGCAAGGAAGTTAACTTGGCTTCTCGCTTGGAAGCACTATCAGAGCCAGGCGAAATCCTGGTTTCTTACGAAACTTTCTCTCTGATAAAAGATAAGGTTATGTGTCGTGATAAGGGAGAGATTACCGTTAAAGGCTTCGCTAGACCCGTTCCGATTTATCAAATCGTTGACCTTAGACGCGATATCGGTGCCGGTCAGAGCTTCATAGAGCATGAAGCTGAAGGGTTTGCGATGTATCTGGATACCGGAAAAATAGACGACACTAATAAAGACGCTATCGTCCATGCCCTTGAAAAAGCAACTGAGAAACTAAAAGACAGCTAACACAATAACGCTCGTTACTGCCTTGGAGTTCTCAGGCTCTCCGTTCTCGCCTTAAGATCTGCTGTTGCGCGGTAGGGGTTGATATCCAAGCCACCTCGGCGAGTGTAGCGCGCATAAACACTTAAAGAATCACAATGGCAATATTGCAGTAAATCAATAAAGATTCGCTCGACACAATGCTCATGAAAGTCCTGACACTGCCTAAAAGATACAATATATTTTAGTAAGCTCTCGCGATCTATCTGCTGCCCCGCGTAATGAATAAATACAGTCCCCCAGTCTGGTTGCCCCGTCACAGGACAATTCGAGCGAAGCAAGTCAGAGTAGAGCGTCTCGTTCACCTCAACCCCACCTGGCACCGTTTTGAGTAGCTCAGGGTTCGGCTGATATTCAAAGTCTTCCGCATCTATTTCATCAATACACTCTGCGCTAGCATATAAAGACTCTTCTGCTGAACTTCCCTGGCATAAATTCTCTGCCACATGATGTCTTGTATCTTTTAATGCAAGAACCTCTACAGAAACGATTCCACCGGCCGCAGCACTTAAGTCTTTACTTAACAATCGCTCTACAGCCGAAGCATCTTTGAAAGAAAGGTGGTTGAAAGAGTTCAAATAAAGCTTAAAAGACTTCGATTCAATCATGTATGGCGAATCACATGGAATGCTAAAGTACGCGATCGCTGCCTGAGGCTTACCTTTTGAGTTAAGCCAGGACAGCTCGTAACAGGTCCAGCGGTCTTCACCATGAAAAGGAATATCAGCACTCAGGTTCAGACTTTCACGATTTTGTTTTCGGTCTAAGGGAAAAAGTATCTCGGGTGAATAGCTTTGATCGTATTCAGTCCCTTTACCTAATTGGCTTTGATGAGCATCCGTCACTTTTTACTCCTAAGTTCTGAAAGTGAAAAAACTACGCTATGTACTGATTCTTATATATTAGCTTAGAGGCAAAATCATATTACGCTCTTATGCCTTTTCCGCGATTCAATAAGTAAAGCGCATAAGAAAAGCCTATTACGATAAATCCGCAAATCATCAAATATGAAATACCAATATCGACATCACTTACACCAAGAATACCATAGCGAAAAGCGTTAACCATATACAGTATAGGGTTAATTTGGGAGACCCCCTGCCAGAACTCAGGCAACAAACTGATACTATAAAAAACACCCCCCAAGTAAGTAAGTGGCGTCAATATAAACGTTGGCACTATCGATATGTCATCGAATTTTGTCGCATAAATCGCATTGATAAAACCGCCTATCGAGAACAGGATAGCCGTCAGAATAACAATGCTGGCCGTTACGGCGATATTTTCAACACGTAAATCGGTAAAACCCAGCGACAGTAGTGTCACGATCAGACCAACAGATATACCGCGACCAACACCGCCCATCACATAACCGGACAAGACTACCCAGTTAGGTACAGGTGAGACCAGAATTTCTTCAATGCTATGTTGAAACTTCATGCTAAAAAAAGAGGACACTACGTTAGCATAGGAGTTAGTAATCACTGACATCATGATTAAGCCGGGAACAATAAAGTCCATGTAGTCAAAACCGTCCATGTCACCAATTCTCGGGCCAATCAAGTTGCCAAAGATGACGAAGTACAAAGCCATCATTATCGCCGGTGGCAACAATGTTTGTACCCATATACGAGTAAAGCGACGAATCTCTTTGGTCACAATAGTCAAGAAAGCGACCCATACCTGATGCGCATTCATCTTACACTTCCTCCTGCGTTTTGGCGTTCTCAACCAAGTCCAAAAACAACTCTTCTAAGCGGTTTGCCTTGTTACGCATACTCCTGACCTGAATACTCAAACTGTCCAACTTGGAAAAAAGATCATTTATATTTTGCTCACTGCGCACATCAACTTCTAGCAGGCCCTCTTCGTTAAGTCTTGCCTCAAAGCCCTCTAGCAAAGGAACAGTGCTCATGGGTTTATCAAGTTCTAGCACAAAGGTTTCCAGATGCAATTGCTGTAATAAAGATTGCTTACTGGTATTTGTCAGAATTTTCCCTTGATCAATAATCGCAATGTTGCGGCATAGCGCTTCCGCCTCTTCCAGGTAGTGCGTCGTTAAGATAATTGTCGTACCCTGCTCATTGATTTCCTTTAGAAACTCCCACATTGAGCGTCGCAATTCGATATCTACACCCGCTGTGGGCTCATCAAGAATGAGCAATTTAGGCTTATGCACTAAAGCTCTGGCGATCATTAACCTTCTCTTCATACCCCCGGAGAGCATACGGGATGGTTCATTCCGTTTATCCCACAAGCCCAGTTTCTTCAGATAATGATCACAACTTTCCTCAGCTTCTGAAACGGGAATACCATAATAACCAGCCTGAGTAATAACGATATCACGGACCTTCTCGAACTGGTTGAAGTTAAACTCCTGAGGCACCACACCTAAACAGGTCTTTGCCTTAACCAACTGTTTATCGATGTCGTGGCCAAATATTTTGACCTCTCCAGAACTTTTATTAACCAAGGAAGAAACAATACCAAGTGTCGTTGATTTCCCCGCACCGTTAGGCCCCAATAAAGCGAAGAAGTCACCCTGCTCGACACTGACACTGACATTCTGCAAAGCGACATGACCATTACCATAAGTTTTGTTTAAGCCGCGAATCTCTAGAGCGTTTTGCATGATTTGTTTAGTGCCTGCTTGTAAGTAGAGAGGTAAAGTGGAGTGCTCTATCTTGGGGTTAGGCAAAGGAATTTCAAGTCACCAAGGAATGAATATCCGCTTATCTCGAAGAAAGGGTTCTGCATCCTATCGGTAATTTCGCAGGAAGACCTCTTCTCCCATATATTGAATCTGCTGATCAATCATTTTCTCAAAAGGCTTCAACAAAGTTTCGCTATCAATATTTTCATCCAATAGGGGCAGCACTTTTGCGACCGCTTCAATTGTTGATAATGAAAACTCATGTGTCGATTTGCGGATACGATAGCGACTTTTCCCGGCATTTAACAGGGCGAGTGTCGGCAAACTTTGCAGCCAAGTATTCACCAAAACCAGCTCCCGGGTATTCCTCCAGGTGCCATCGAGGATAACTAGCGAATCATATTGTTGTAGCGACTTTAAAAGCGGTGAAGCTAGATCGCTCAGATCTAATACAAGATGTTCTTCGTCATCAGATAGCGACTCAGGATACAACAGCAAAGGGCTGCAAGCGCCATGCTTTGCTAGCAAAGAGAAGCATTTTTCTCGGTCAAATCTTAGGCCGTTCAGCACCTCTACGCCAGATAACCCCTGCTGGATTAATGGCACAGTCGAAAGCGGCTTCTTTTGTTCGTCATCGTGCTGAAAAATAATCAGAGTTCTTGTGTTGCTCTGTTTGCTTATCGATGCACACAAGCAAACTTTTTCAGGCCTATTGCACCGTTGACAATACACTCTCGCCATCGCTTATCTTCTTTCAGCCAATAAAAAAGGCAGTGTGAATCATCAAACTGCCTTTTATCAAGTTTTATTAGGCTTGCTCGCCCAGAAGAGAATAACAAATTAGCCAGACGCGAATGAGGATGCCAAGTGTCGCCAACTCCATTTAGAGGTTGCACCGGATAACAGGTACCGCTGCTCATCTATGTCGTAAGCTCCCTTAGGTAAACTGTCTTTAATGCTTAAAACATTTCTATCGCGGTTTACCTCTTTTAGGTCTACCACTTTACCGCACTTCATTGCTCGCTTCTGAGCATCGAGTACAACCATTACTTTCGGTTGTAAGCGGCGATCTTCATTATGCCCGGT
>NZ_LWGE01001536.1:0-4373 GCF_001635315.1 Oleiphilus sp. HI0123 | reverse complement strand
CTCTTCACCAGAAATGACTGAAAGGTAGTTTAGAAATACGTCTAAATCTCTCAGCTCGCCAGTGAGCATTGCGTGCTGTTTTAAGTTCCGTAGGTGCTGATCAAGCGTTTTGTCTTTTGTTAAGGTGTAAATCATGCTAGCAATTGACCAGGTTTTTCTTAGACAAACTCTGTATTGATGAACAAATTCGGAATCTATATCTGCAAGACAGCCAGGCAATAAACCCAAGGACATTTTGTGAAGTTTGAGTAAATTTGTCTGGATTTGATTTTGATCGCTTTCAGCATCGTGAGCTGCTTTGTTTACTTTACGCATATACTCATTATAGCTTGCCGAGGTGGGCGTAATTAAGCGTCGTACTTTCGCCTGAAGAGGAGACAAGGCAGCCCAGCTTGGCGTATCAAGTTCTAAATGAACATAGCTGCAGGTAGATAAACTCTTTATGGGTGTCTTTAAAAGAAACTCTAGAAGTTCCTCAAAAGCAGGGTTGTGGCCAACGATCAATACTTGATTCTCATCATCGCCGAGCTTATGCAGCCATTTTAGTAATTTCTTCCTGCTAAACGTGTATAGATCTTTGTCAGTTTTGACTTCAGTGAATGAGTTAGCGCATGTAAGGGTTGCCTGAATAGTTTGCCGTGCACGTTCTGCATTGCTGGAGTAGATGTTTGCTTGTAATGCGCCGTCAGCTTCAAGAATAGGAGACATGATAGCTATCTGACGTAATCCTCGCTTGTTCAGTGGTCTGTCTAAATCCGAAAGAGAAGGCTTAGAGCAACTGGACTTAGCGTGGCGTAAGAGATACAAGTGCTTCATCAGAAAGCCTCTAGAAATATCAAAAATGTTAGTGAGAAAAGTTCTTCCTCAATAATAAACCTTTTAGATGACAGTTAGTTTGCAAGGTTTTGATTGTATTTGCTAATTCTTACAGTTGTTCGTTGTTTTTGCTAAAGTGGTGTATGTCAAAAAACATGGATTAAGAAAGTACCTATGCCCAGCAAAGAACGATCAGACCTTAAAATATTATTATTACAAATCAGGGAAACCGAGCAAGTTAAGCAGGAAGAATTAGAAAGCTTTGCTCGATACAGTAAGCTTGATGTCACCCAATTTGATGTATTAAACGTTTTCGATCAGCCAGACTTTGCGAGAGATGTAGCGCAGGGCTACGATGCACTATTTGTAGGTGGAGCCAGTGAGGCAAATGTCTTGGAGCCTGAAACATATACTTTCGTGCCTCACGCTGAACGCTTGCTTTTACAGTGTGTCGAAAATGAAACCCCTGTATTTGCATCTTGTTTTGGTTTTCAGTTAGCTGCCCAAGCATTGGGACGTGAAATTATTGATGACAAAGAAAATTACGAGATGGGCACTATCCCAATATCTCTCACCGAACATGCTGCTTCAGATCAGGTCTTTCGTGGCATCAGAAATGACTTTCTCGCAGTATCGGTTCATCAGCAAAAAGCGATTTCGGCACCCGAAGGCTGCATAGAATTAGCCTATACCGATATTTGCTGCCATGCCTTTAGAGTTGCGAACAAACCATTCTGGGCATTCCAGTTCCATCCTGAAGTTGATCGAGATATTTTGATTGACAGGCTGACCTACTACAAAGAAAAATATACAGATGATGATGGGCATTTAACAGAGGTATTAGAAAGCGCCCAAGAAACACCAGAATCTAACCATTTGATAGGGTTGTTTGTTGATAGGGTGTTGTTAGGAAACTAATTGGCGGAGAGGGAGGGATTCGAACCCTCGATACCTTGCGGTATACACACTTTCCAGGCGTGCTCCTTCGGCCACTCGGACACCTCTCCGTTTTGAACTTTCTAGCTTCGCAAATGGTGTAAACCCTGTTACGCTCCCAGAAAGGTGCGCTACTCTAAACTAGCATTTTAATCATTGCAATAGTTGAACCCGTTAGTAGCTAATAAAAGTTAACTTATAGGTATATGTTCTCGTGAATATTCGGATTCCTCCACCACTTCAAACACTGATTGCAGCAGGCATTATGTATGGGCTGGATACTTTGATTTCAGTGAGTCTATATCGGTTTGGGCTCTTGGCTGGTATTGTTATGGCTGTCTTGGGGCTTGCGTCTGTGTTTTTCTTAATGCCAGCGGTATTTAGCTTCTGGAAAAATAAAACAACCGTTAACCCTATTAAACCTGAAAATGCGACCACGCTTGTGGTTGATGGAGTTTATAAGTACTCGAGAAATCCAATGTATGTGGGTATGGCAGCGCAGTTGCTTGCTTGGGCTGTGTATTTGGCAAACCCTTTTAACTTCTTAGTGTTTGCATTGTACGTCTATGTCATGACGGCAATTCAAATAAAGCCCGAAGAGCGTGCTTTGGTAAAGATCTTTGGGGCGAGTTACAGGGAGTATTGCGAACAAGTGAGAAGGTGGGTTTAGCAGTCTATTAGGTTAGAAAAAAATAGACTGCTATATGAGCTTTTACTAATTTTGATCAGGGATATTAATGGTTAGGTCAAATCCGCCGCCAACGCGCGGGGTAATTTGAAGCGGACCTTCATCAATACCGTGAGGAAGTTCAATTTTGTCAATTTGAGGAAGGTTGCCAATTGAAAAGGTAAGTTGATTGTCCTGTCTACTTAGCCCAAGATCGTTGGCACCGTCGCCACCAATATAGACAAAGTCGAAATCACCCTCGGGTACCGCGTAGCGTGTATCGTTCATGACTTCTTCCATTGTGCGAGTGTTAACCTCGTCGTAGGTTGGGATCACAACGTCAATAGGCGCGATGGTTGCTGAAGCAATCGCTGCATTTCGTAGCATTTCTTCACTGAGTAGGACAGAGCTGGCAGTGCCATCGACGTGGTTCTGTTGGTGCCCTAGCTTATCCATATCCTGGTCTACATTTTCAACCGGGGCAATTGTCAGGCTGGAGTAAGTTTTTTGAGTTGTCTCAATTTCCTGCTTTTTAGGCGTGACAATAATTGTCGAGTCCTTGATATAGGTTTCGGTTAACTCTGAACTGCTAAGAGATTTAACTTCTGCGCCAGCCATTAGTGGCAGTAGTAATAAAGGTGACGCTTTTAGGATGATGCTAGAGCTAGTGTTCATATTCGGTGCCTGCGATATTATACGATCAGCAGAATAACAGGTGAAAAAGTGAGCAACCTGTCAGCTATACTGTAATTATTTAGGCTGAGATCCGCTAATGCAAGGTTTATAGTCTATGTTTCTGTTAAGAAAAGTAATTATGCGGGATGTGTCTAGTTGAAGTTGCCCTTAGCTGAAAGAGTTGGTGAGATGATTGCGTCACGCAGTAAGCGAAGTGACTACTTTCGATTATCCCAAAAAAATATATATATTTTCCCGTCGCGTGCGGGTTTTGCTTATCTGTTACTTTTGTTGTTGATGCTGATAACGGCAATTAATTATCAGAATAGCCTTATTTACCTATTTACATTCTTCTTAGGTGCGATTTTCTTTTTCTCTATCTGGATGTGTTTTTTGAATATGTCCGGGCTTGAAATTAGTAGTGCTAAAGAAGAGGGTGTATTTGAGGGGGAGCGCGGCTACTTTTACGTGAAATACAGAAAAGAGCAGGGAGTGGCATTTGGTCTTAAAGTGGGCTTTGATGCAGGACAAATGAGTGCCGTCCCTCCGGTAACGAATAATCTTAATGAATATCCGGTTCAAGGTGGACTTAAAAACCGGGGATACCATACCTTAAAAAGATTGCGTTTGGAGTCGTGCTTTCCCTTTGGGCTGGTTCGAGCCTGGACATGGCTGAAACTGGATGCCTCGCTACTCGTTTACCCAAAACCTGTAGAAGGGAGTCCTACAAAAGCAGAGAATAGCGCTGAAAAAGGTTTGAGGAGCGATCAAAGGTCCGATGACTATAATTCGCTTCGTGCTTATCAAGCGGGCGATTCTATGCAGCGTATTAACTGGAAAAAATATGCAAGCTCTGAATTGCTAGTGGTTAAAGATAATGACTTAACTGCTTCAGATGCAAGCCGTGTACGTTGGCAAGATTATGAACCCTACGGAAAAGAGCAACGCTTACAGTTTATGTGTGAGAAAATAACTCGGCTGTACAAGGCTAAGCAAGCTTTTGGTCTTGAGTTACCGGTGATAGTGATTGAACCTGATTCAAGTGAGGCGCACTATTATGCCTGCCTTAAACAGCTAGCCTTATATTAATTTGCACGTGATCATATTAGTGGCTTGATAATGCAGAAAGACTTAAGAGAAGGTGATGACAAAGCAGTGATCAGCGGACAGAGCAACGTATTTGCGGTCCGTGCGCAGCCGGTTGGCGCCTTGCTATTAGTTATCATCTTACAGCTGATATCACACAGTGATCATCTTCCCATATGGCTAATCGTTTTTA
>NZ_LWGE01001535.1:0-1651 GCF_001635315.1 Oleiphilus sp. HI0123 | reverse complement strand
TCTAATTACCCTTGGTCTAGTTATCGTGTTAATGCTTTGGGAGCACAAAGCGAGCTAATCTCACCTCATTTCGAATACTTGTCTTTATCCGTATCGCCAGAAAAAAGACGGTCGATATATCGTTCTCTATTTACGTACGAGATAAAAGAACAGACGCTTGAAGAGATTCGCACAGTAACAAATAAGGCATGGGTACTGGGAAGTGAGCAATTCAAGTCTCAAATTGAAGCGCAGACCGGTAGGGCAAGTCACCCGAGAAAGACGGGCGGTGATCGTAGGTCGAAGGTTTTCAAAGGGGTCAGACTCGATTGAAAATCAATCGAGTCTGACCCCTTTGAAAAAGGCTAGGCCGCCTTAAGATCATAACTCTGCGGATAAAGCTTGTTCGCTTCAGCTTCTTCCAAATCCCTTTGTATTGCAGCAGCGGTATTCTTCAGTACGTTGAGCCCAAATTTCTGAATTCCATTTATGAGCATAGTCAGGCACAAGCAAAATCGTTTAACGTACTGTTATAGAAATTAGGGTATGCAAAATCATGACTCCCATTATTCAAATCGAAAACTTGTCTAAGGTTTATGCTGGTGGTTTTCAAGCGCTCAGTGGTATTAACCTTACAATAGAAAAATCTGAAATCATTGCTTTACTCGGTCCGAACGGGGCCGGTAAGACGACCTTAATCAGTACCATTTGCGGTATAGTCAATCCATCTTCCGGCACCGTGACTGTCGACGGTGAGGATATTATCAAAGGCTACCGCCATACGCGTGAAATGATTGGTCTGGTTCCACAAGAGTTAACGACTGACTCATTTGAGACTGTATGGGATACCGTGACGTTTAGTCGAGGCTTATTTGGTAAAGCGCCTAACACGGCTTATATCGAGAAGACGCTAAAAGACTTATCACTGTGGGATAAGAAAGATAACCGTATTATGGAGTTGTCAGGTGGTATGAAGCGCCGTGTGTTGATAGCCAAAGCGCTGTCGCATGAACCCAAGATTTTATTCTTGGATGAGCCGACAGCTGGGGTTGATGTTGAGCTGCGAAAAGATATGTGGGAGTTGGTCCGTAAGCTTCGAGAAAAGGGGGTCACGATTATCCTCACCACACACTATATTGAGGAAGCAGAAGAAATTGCTGACCGTATTGGTGTGATCAATAATGGTCAATTAGTCTTGGTTGAAGAGAAGACAGAATTGATGCGTAAGTTAGGGAAGAAGCAATTAACCCTCGACCTGAAGACCGAGCTATCTAGTTTGCCAACGAGCCTAAAAGGTTTCGATCTAGTGCTGAATAATAATGGCCTGCAACTTGTTTATACCTACGACACGCTAGAAGATCATACGGGTATTGCGACCTTGCTCCAGCACTTGTCTGAAGAGGGGATTCAGTTTAAAGATTTAAAGACTGACCAGAGCTCATTAGAAGATATCTTTGTATCGCTTGTTAAGGAGTCCGCATGAACCGTCACGCAGTTGCCGCGATTTATAAGTTTGAAATGGCCCGTACAAAGCGAACCATTTTCCAGAGCATTGTCTCGCCAGTTATCTCTACCTCTTTGTATTTTGTCGTCTTTGGTTCTGCGATTGGCTCGAGGATTAATGAAGTGGACGGAGTTAGCTATGGGGCCTTTATCGTACCAGGCTTGATTA
>NZ_LWGE01001534.1:0-3825 GCF_001635315.1 Oleiphilus sp. HI0123 | reverse complement strand
GGCGCGATCTGATCGAATAAACTTATTCATAAAGTCGCTATAACTCATTTGCTCGATTAGATGAAGCCCGGAATTTGGCATTTTGATCAGCAGCTGTGACCGTCTTGCTGTTTTGAGCAAAGCATCAGCTAAGCTCTTCTCTTTAACTTCCGTCGTTTTCTGTGATGGTAAAGTCAGGAACAAGTTTCCGACATTACTCGCACCGTTCTTTAGAACCATATTTGAAAACATTCTCGGACCAACGACTGTATTGCAATTTGCTGTGAGATTATCAAAACCAAGCCGCCTCAATATACTCCTTACCAGATACGGCCCAATATAACCTTCGTGATTACCAACAATAAAAACCCTTCGCCCTGACGCCTTAAGCACTGAAGCCTGATACAAGATTCGAACCACCTCTGACGAACCCACTACATGCTTGCTATCATGCTTCGTTGAAACCCGCTCTCCTTTACTCCCGACCAATATCAAGTCGGCAATATTTCGGTTTTCAAGAAAAACAAAGAACTTGTGCCACAGGGCAGTATCAGGTAGAACCGGTGATATTGAGCGACTAAAGGTGAAAGGCATTGCGAGTATGCGCTCAATGCGAGATTTACTAAATTCCTTAAAGAAAGAATGCTGTAGCAGCTGTAATTTGCGCTCGTTGAATTTACGGGCGATGTCGGGAAAGTGCTTCTTTATATCCAAGCCGTCACGCTTGGCACGCGCAACAACCTCGTCCATTAGCTGAACAGCACGAATATTATGAGGTGCCTTTTTCAAAGAGTACATCTTGGCGCGAAAGAAATCGACAATACCTCGCAGCTTCACGGCGTTAAAGATAGACAATAGCAAGCCCTTTACCGCTTCTGGAGCAGGAACCTTCAAAACCAACTTAACAATGGCATCTTTCAGGCGATCAACCAGTCCAGCCAGACTAGCAACAAAAGCCAGTAACAGGTTAGTCACCCTATATACAAAGTTGTTTTGATAAATTGAGGCCAAGGACTTTTCGAGACGCTCTTTGTTCTCGTGCATAAATTTCAGCACATCTCCTTGCGCAATTTTATCTTTTTCTTGCTGCCACCATTGTATTAGAGCGTGTACACGCTTTTGCTTTCGATTATTCGAATCAAGCGGATCATCCTGTAGATCTTTATCAGGCTGGCTCATAAATTCTTCTCTTACTCTAATAACTAACCAAGGAAACGCTTAGAGTAACAATATTAATCTGTGCTAGCCACTTACCGAAGCTAGTTCAACGCGCAGCTTATTGCCAAGCATAGTAATAGAGGTATACTCTCACCCTTTCAAAATTGAACATATATAAACCTCTGGGTACCTATATGCCACAAGCGCAAACAGTTGATACGCTAATCCATGCTCGTTATATCATCCCTGTTCGACCACGAAACACCTGTTATGAGCATTACAGCCTTGCCATTAGAGATGACGAAATCGTAGACATACTTGCAAGCGCTAAAGCCCAAACCAAATATCAAGCTAAAAACACATATGAACTGAACGAGCACGCCATAATGCCCGGGCTCGTTAACGCTCACGGCCATAGTGCAATGACGCTGTTTCGTGGTCTCGCTGACGACCTGCCGCTTATGGAATGGCTCAACGACCATATTTGGCCTGCCGAGGGAAAATGGGTATCTGAGGCTTTTGTCCGTGACGGAACCGAACTGGCGATAGCAGAAATGCTGAGAGGCGGAACCACCTGCTTTAGCGACATGTACTTCTTCCCTAACATATCCGCCCAAGTCGCCGAGCAGTACGGCATACGCGCCCATCTATGCTGCCCAATATTAGATTTCCCTACCGTTTGGGGCAGCGGACCTGAAGAATATATCGAAAAAGCCTTAAGCCTTGCCATAGATTACGCTGACAGTGATCTCGTCGAGATCGGCTTCGGACCTCACGCACCCTATACCGTTTCAGACTCGCCTTTGGAAAACATCAGAGATCTGGCAATTGAGCATGATATACCAGTTCAAATCCATCTTCATGAAACAGCATTTGAAGTAGAGGAAGCTGTAAAGCAAAACAATAAGCGCCCCATACAAAGGCTCGTCGACTTAGGGTTAATTTCAGATAAGTTCGCCCTGCAATGCGTACACATGACAGAACTAAACGAACAAGATATTGAATCCTTAGCCAGCAACAAAGTACATGTAATACACTGCCCCGAATCGAACCTTAAACTTGCAAGCGGCTTTTGCCCTAGCGCCCAGCTAATATCAGAAAGCGTTAATGTTGCCCTGGGTACCGATGGTGCGGCCAGTAACAATGACCTCGATATGTTTGGCGAAATGCGTACCGCCGCCCTGCTTGCAAAGGCAGTCGCAAAAGACGCAAGCGCGATCGATGCAGCCAGTGCAATCGAGATGGCAACCATCAATGGCGCTGCAGCCTTAGGCATCGAAGAAATTACTGGTTCACTAGAGATAGGCAAAGCAGCAGATTTGATTGCCATCAAAATGGATGCATTAAATAGCCAACCGAGCTTTGATCCAATCTCAGATATTGTATACTCAGTCGCGTCCAACCAAGTAAGCCATAACTGGGTAAACGGAAAACTCCTTCTTGAAGAAGGCGAACTAAAATATATGGACACGCAGGAAATTATTGTTAAAGCCAAGAGCTGGGCAGCTAAAATTCGCTCGTCGACAGAAAGCTGACAATAAACGCCTTCTAGAAATATTTATAACACACGAATAGAGAAACATGAGCCAAACAGCCGCAAAAAACGTCGATCCAAATGAAATCGCTAAATTCGAAGCACTGGCTAGTCGCTGGTGGGACAAATCAAGCGAGTTTAAGCCGCTTCACGACATCAACCCGCTTCGTCTTAACTATATTGATGAACGCGCTCACCTTCCCGGCAAAAAAGTTGTAGACGTCGGCTGTGGCGGTGGGATCCTCTCTGAAGGGCTATGTCAGCGCGGTGCCTACGTAACGGGTATTGATATGGGTGAAGCCCCACTTTCTGTAGCAAGGCTACACGGTCTTGAATCAGGTGTTGAAGTTGACTATCGACAAATCACCGTAGAGTCCCTTGCTGACGAAGAAGCAGGCACCTATGACGTCGTCACCTGCCTGGAAATGCTTGAACACGTACCAGACCCTTCTTCAGTTATAGCGGCTTGTGCAAAGCTTCTGAAACCTGGCGGCGACCTATTCTTATCAACAATCAATCGTAACCCTAAAGCTTTTATGTTTGCCATTGTTGGCGCCGAACACCTACTAAAGATGCTACCGAAAGGCACGCACGAGTATAAGAAATTTATCAAGCCATCTGAGCTAACAAGTTACATCCGCAAGGCAAAACTGGACTTTCAAGATATTACCGGCATGGTCTACAACCCATTAATAAAAGAATACAAATTAGCGCGAGACGTCGATGTCAATTACCTGGTACATGCCACCAAGCCAATCGATTAGCTTATACCCCCTCATAAACGACATTCATAATGACAATTAGCGCTCTACTATTTGACCTGGACGGAACACTCGTTGATACAGCCAATGATTTTGTTCAGGTTCTCAATGAACAACTGATAAGTCACGGACGAAACCAGCTTCCAGCCGACACGATTCGTAATACTGTGTCCGATGGCGCAAGGGCTTTGGTAAAAATCGGCTTTGGCGGCGAACCCGGCACCGAGCCCTTTGAATCACTTAGACAAGAGTTATTGGAACGCTATGAATCGCTAGTAGGAAAGCATGCCAAGCTCTTTGACGGCATGGAAGAGGTTCTCACTCTTTGTGAAGACAAAGACATTCCCTGGGGAATTATCACCAACAAACCTCGCCTCTACACCGATCTATTAT
>NZ_LWGE01001533.1:0-4215 GCF_001635315.1 Oleiphilus sp. HI0123 | reverse complement strand
CAGAATCACTTAATCATAATGCGGCGAATGCGCTATTGAAAACCCTTGAAGAACCGAGTGGCGATTCCGTTATTATCTTAGTATCACATAGCTCGGGGCAGTTACTTCCAACGATTCGTTCTCGTTGTCAGGTGATTGACTTTTCGTTACCTGAAACGTCTGCAGCGAAGCAGTGGCTAGAAGCGGCGCTGAACAAAGACGAGCTTAGCTTGTCTGGAGCTGAGTTAGACTCGGTTTTAGCGCTGGCGGCCCAAGCCCCGCTAAGAGCTTTGGAGTACGTTAAAACGGGCGCGCTTGAAGAAAATCAACGTATGCTAGAAGAAATGGCTAGCTTTCTTCGTAAAGATGTTTTGGCCCTTGTTTTGGCTGAAAGGTGGAGCGATGATTTGTCGATTCTACGTGTAGAGTGGATGATTCAATGGTTGGAGCTCGTTTTAAAGGTCAAGTTGGCCAGCTTTTCCACTGAAGGACTTGCGGCGGCAAAAATGATCGACCATTTGGCTAAGGTTTCGACCGAGGCTCAGTTACTTGATTTATACAAAAGTGCCTTGGATCAACTGCGTTTGTTGCTCGGTACAAGCAATCCTAACAAGCAGCTGGTGTTTGAGTTTTTATTGAACCAATGGGCTGGCTTAATGGCTAAAAGAACGGTTTAATAAAGATCTCAAAAGTGTGAAGCAATTTTCAATTGCTTGCCTATACTGAAGATATATCACCTTAATACTACTCGAAACTGTTCGGGTTACAGTGGGTGCAACGACCAATTAGTGCTTTGTATTCAAGTGTTTGTACGGGCGCGTTATTGTTAAGAGAATTGTATGTCAGCAGGATTTGGGGCGCGTAGTGGTATCCTTACCCTAACAATCAAGGATAAAGCTGTTTTATATGCCGCCTATATGCCGTTCATTAAAAACGGCGGACTATTTATACCTACCGCAAAAAACTATCATCTTGGCGATGAGGTGTTTTTGCTGTTAAATCTAATGGAAGAACCTGAAAAAATCCCGGTAGCTGGGAAGGTTATCTGGGTGACTCCTAAGGGTGCTCAGGGTAATCGAGCAGCGGGCATCGGTGTTCAGTTTAACGAAGAAGATGCTACTGCCAAAAACAAGATTGAAACCTACCTGGCAGGCTCTTTAAGCTCAGATCGTCCTACACATAGTATGTAATAATAGGGGGGTGCCCCAATTTCTTGATACGATTCTTCAAGTGAGTCGCATAGATACGCATTTTTAGTTAGTATGTGCGGCTTTATCGTTGTAACAAGAGCGCGCTTGATTTTCATGTTTATTGACTCCCACTGCCACCTTGATCGTCTGAAATTAGCTCCATATGAAGGCGACTTGTCGCTTGCAATTTCAGCTGCCAAAGAAAACCTTGTAGACAAATTGCTTTGTGTCGCAATTGACCTGGAGCATATTGAAGAAGTGCTTCAGATTGCAGCTAAATTTCCCGATGTCTATGCTTCGGTTGGCGTGCACCCAGGTAGTACCGATTGTGAAGAGCCCACTATTGAACGCCTATTATCGCTTGCTGAGCGTGAAAAAGTCATTGCGATTGGAGAGTCGGGGCTGGATTACTATTATGGCCTGGAGCATAAAGATCTTCAGCTGGAAAGATTCAAGCGTCATTTAATTGCCAGTAAAGAATGTCGAAAACCAATTATTGTTCATACTAGAGATGCGAAGGAAGATACGCTAAACCTCATTGGCCAATACTCAGCCCCTGATGTCGCGGGAGTGCTGCATTGTTTTACTGAAGATTGGGATATGGCCTCCAGAGCGATGGATCATAACTTTTATATCTCATTCTCAGGTATTGTTACGTTTAAGAATGCTGTAGAGCTAAAGGATGTTGCTAAGCGAGTCCCATTAGAGCGCATGCTGATAGAGACGGACTCTCCTTATCTCGCGCCGGTTCCGTATCGTGGCAAGCCAAATGAGCCTAAGTATGTACCTGAGGTTGCCAAATATATTGCACAGTTAAAGGGCTGCAGCGTAGAAGAGGTTGCTGAGGTCACAAGTGAGAACTTTAAGAAACTGTTTAGACTCTAGCGAATTATCATAAAGGTTGAATGGAATGGAGTTAGGCCCTTTTAGTATTCAAACCGATAAATTGCGTTTGTCGGGTTATAAAAATAGTGTACGTCATGGTGTGCCGGTTATCGCACTGCATGGATGGCTCGACAATGCGGCTTCGTTTCTACCCCTATGCAACTACCTAAATCTAGATCGTCCCTTCTATGCAGTCGAAATGGCTGGGCATGGTTGGAGCGAGCATAGGCCAAGTTCGTCGTCTTATCATTTAGTCGATAATGTGGTGGATATTGCCGTGTTTATAGATTCTGTGCTCGAACAGATTGATGATGCGGGCGAGAAAGTTACCTTGATTGGTCATTCGTTAGGTGGGATTGTGTGTTCGTTTTTAGCTGCATCAATGCCAGAAAAGGTTGATAAACTAATTCTATTAGATAGTTTAGGGCCTCTAACAGACGAAATAGAAAATGTATTGCCACAGCTTAAAAAAGCGGTAGCAAAGGCTGCTCAGACGCGAGAGAGTAAAAAGACCATTTACCCAACTAAAGAAATGGCTATTCGCGTTCGAATGATGGGGATTGGAAAAGTATCAAAAGAAGCAGCGCAGCTGTTAATTGAGCGAGGTACAGAGGAGGTAGAAGGTGGTTATATTTGGCGCTCAGACCCGAAATTACTAGCCCCTTCTATGGTACGGTTTTCTGAAAAACAAGTTGAAGTTGTGTTAAATGGTATCGAATGTCCGGTCTTTGTTTTATGTGGTAAACAAGGGTATTTCTCGGATGCTCAGAGGACTCAAAAACGGGTATCTTATTTTAAGGATGTTACGCGCTTTGACCTAGAAGGTGGGCATCACTTCCACATGGATGGTGATGTTGCAGCAACAGCGGAGTTAATTGATGAAATTATCGATAAGTAAAAAGAGTCTGGTTTTCACTTTATTGCTATCTTTTTTCTTGGTACAGGATGTGCTGAGTTCAGGCTTGGAAAATTATAAGGCTGTCTCTTTAGAGGGCAGTGTTGAAAGCTTAGCTTCTGAACAGATGATCGTTTTGAGCGCGCCGAAGCGCATCAGTAATACCTTGAGTATCGAGAAGCAAGAGTTTGTTGCAGGTGATGTCGAGTCACGTTTATATCGGCTCAAAAGTGGTGTTGAGCTAAGTCAGGCTTTTGATTATTACCTGGAGTCTGCAGCAGTAAAAGGCGAAATCTTATTCCAGTGTAAAAAACGCGCTTGTGGCAGCAGTAATTACTGGGCGAACAAAATTTTTGATGAGCATAAGCTGTATGGCCGTGATAGTGATCAATACTATGTTGCAAGCAGGGCACTCAGTAAGGGGAAAGAAGTCTGGTCGGCCGTCTATTTTGTGCAGAATGGCCTTAGGCAGCGTTTCATATATGAGCTGACTGTGACCAAAAGCTCGGCTGCTGATGGGGATTATGCGGAGCCAGTTGGTGTCTGGCTTAACGGGTCTTCCATGGGCGAGGGTGATGTTACGAAAAACCAAGCGGAGGCAATAGCCCGGTATATTGAGTCGGTAGAAGCCTCTGAGCTATATTTGGTTGTCTATGCAGATCAAGAACTGAAGCCAACCAAAGTGCTTTGGGATCAGTTGCGTACAAAAGGTGAGGTTCAGGTAGCAGTGTTAAGTAAATCCCTAGGGCAAGCCAAATTACCTATCACGCTTCGAGTACTTGGGCCATTGCATGGAGAGCCTTCGTTTGAAAAGCTTCCTGTTTGGTTCAGGTTGTATGCGTATTGATCGTTAATTGTTCAGTATTCGTTGTGCATTTTTATGAAACTTAAACTTAACAAATCTAAACACAAAGATTTGTTGATAATTCTGCTTGTTTAAACAATACTTTATTGGATATTGCAGAATTTTTTCCAATAAAAGCAATAAAATGTGGCGGTTTCTTAATCTACAGTGTTTAAAAAATCCTCTTTACCTGTATACCTTGTTTTATGGGCTATGCCTGTTTGTGTGAGTAGAGTAGAAGAGTTTTATAAGGTAGTAGATAAGTGAACTGTTTTTTTAAGTTAGAAATAATAAAGGATAATAAGTGATGATACGCAAGCTGGCCTTTGCTCTATCACTACTCGGTGTATTGATTGCTGAGTCTGTTTTCGCTCTTGGAATTGGTGAGGCGACTGTAACGTCTGCACTTAACCAACCCTTAA
>NZ_LWGE01001532.1:0-1745 GCF_001635315.1 Oleiphilus sp. HI0123 | reverse complement strand
AATTCAGAGTAAACCATGATACAAGTTTCCAATCTTACTAAAAATTTTGATGACTTCTGCGCTGTAAATAATATCAGCTTTACTGTCAAACCTGGTGAAGTCTTAGGGTTTCTAGGGCCAAATGGCGCAGGTAAATCAACAACAATGAAGATCCTGACAGGGTTTTTGGCACCCAGTGAGGGGCAGATAGCGGTAATGGGACATGATGTTTTATCGGACCCGATTGCCGCCAAGAAAGAAATTGGTTATCTGCCTGAAGGTGCACCTGCTTATGCAGATATGACGGTTATCGCATCACTAAGGTTTATCGGTCAGGTGCGAGGTTTTTCTGGGGCTCAGCTGCAGACCCGAATTGACCAGGTTGTGGAAAAGGTCGCGTTGGAACCGGTTCTGAACAAGAAGGTAGAAAACCTGTCGAAAGGTTATTGCCGCCGTTTGGGGATCGCCCAGGCCTTGATTCATGATCCCAAAGTGCTAATTCTGGATGAGCCGACTGATGGCTTGGACCCAAACCAAAAACATCAGGTTCGACAGTTAATCCACGATTTGTCAGAAGACAAGATTGTTATTGTCTCGACGCATATACTTGAAGAGGTGAGTGCGGTTTGTTCTCGTGCCATGATTTTGGCTCAAGGAGCCATCGTCTTTGATGGAACGCCTGAAGAACTAGCTGCCATGTCAGAGCATCATAACGCGGTGACAGTCAGGCTTTCAGAACATAATGAAGACATTATCAGACAGCTGCAAGCTTTACCGCAGGTTGAATCAGTTGATAGTGACTCGACAGGTTCAATCAAGGCTTACCCAGTGAATGGGCAGGCGATTCTTGCACCAATTAACTCCGTGTTACATGCCGCCAATTGTCAGATAGAAGAACTGCATGTCGAGACGGGGCAGTTGGATGATGTCTTTAGGAAGGTAACAATCGAAGCAGAGCAGGCTGCTCGTACGGGAGGTCGCTCATGAACGTCATGAATATTGTATTAAAAAGGGAGTTGGCGAGTTATTTCTCAACGCCTGTCGCTTATATCTTTATCGTTATATTTCTAATGCTCAGTGGTGTGTTTACTTTCTATTTGGGGCATTTCTTTGAGCAAGGTCAGGCTGACCTTGGGGCTTTCTTTAACTTCATTCCCTGGCTATATCTTGTTTTGGTGCCTGCAGTGGCGATGCGCTTATGGTCTGAGGAACGTCGCAGTGGCACCATTGAGTTGCTAATGACTTTACCTCTATCTACTTTGGAGCTGGTGGTTGCCAAGTTTCTTGCGGCGTGGCTTTTTATCGGTCTGGCTTTGCTTTTGACCTTCCCTTTATGGATAACCGTTAACTATCTTGGGGAGCCTGATAATGGCGTGATTTTCGCTGGATATATTGGTTCATGGCTAATGTCTGGTGGTTTTTTGGCGATAGGTTCATGCCTGTCAGCAACAACGAAAAACCAGATAATTGCCTTTATTCTAACCTTGGTGGTGTGCTTTCTAATGGTGGTAGCAGGGTTTCCAATTGTTCAGGATGTTTTCTCGTCTTGGGCGCCGTTGTGGTTGGTTGATGGCTTCGCTAACCTAAGCTTCCTGACTCACTTCGATGCGATATCCCGTGGTGTTATTGATTTGCGCGATTTTGTTTATTTTCTTGTGCTCATTTCGGCCTGGCTCTATGCCACTGTTTTGGTCGTTGATATGAAGAAAGCGGATTAAGGGGAGATAGACATGACTAATTTAAAATCATCTAAAGGTTTATTGATT
>NZ_LWGE01001531.1:0-2777 GCF_001635315.1 Oleiphilus sp. HI0123 | reverse complement strand
TCTGAAGAACGCAATTAAATTGTACGCAAGCTCTATAAACTCAAATACAAACTCTGGAGCGTATTTCGTTAACTCAATAATACGTGACAGCAAAGTTGAAACTATATTTGTTTTTTGAACCGTTGTTTTTTCGCGGCTGGCAGACGAATCTTCGGCATCTGGATCTGCTCCTGGTAAAGAAAGCAGTTCAACCTCATGCCCAAGTTCACGAAACGCTTTCACAACCCCCATAATATGAGCACCCTCCGCGCCTTTACCTCTAGTACGGTGATGGTATACAACTCTCATTATTCGGCTCCTTGCTGACAATAGCTACAACTAAAAAATCAACTTCCATAACAAACATTCATAACCAGATATCAAACTCTATTCAGAAAAGCTTCTACCTGGCTAATATTATCTTCCCAAGAATACTGAGCCCCTAAGGTGGCAATTTCATTCTTTGAACCCAGCTCATTCAAACGACGATCAGACATTGCCTCTGAAAGGCCTAGCACATCTCCAGGTTCAACTAACAAACCAGATACCTTATCCTTGACCACTTCGGGAATCCCACCAACTTTGGTTGCAATCACAGGCACACCACTACAGATAGATTCCAACAACACATTCGGAACGCCCTCATGATAAGAAGGCAAAACCAAACAAGCACAAGATCGAATATAAGTAGCTGCCTCGCCATGAGGCTTAGGCCCCAGAAATTCAATAAATTTGCTATATGAGCTGTTCTTTGATCGAGCAACCAATTCTGACGTCATTGCCCCACCACCGATAAACTTCAGTTCTTTATCCCCTCCTGCATCTCGATATAGAAAATATGCATTCAACAAATCCAAGACACCTTTGTCTCGTTTGAGGTTTCCAACATAGAGAAAACAATTATCGATATCAGCTGACATTAATGGATAGAACAGTTTTTGGTCCACTCCATTATAAACTTGGCAAACCCTATCTTCAGAAACACCGAGCTCAGACAGTTTAGTTGCTAGCGCTTTAGACACCGAAAATACGCCTTTAGCATTACCACATATTCGACCAATAATATTTCGCCTACGCCCCTCACTGGCCAATATATTAATATCACTCCCATGAACTTTAATATAGTAAGGGCAATCAAATCGCTTTGCTAACTGAGCTGCTGCAAACCCATCTGGGTATGCCCAGCTACCCAATACAACTTCAGGCCTAAACCCTCTAAAATGACTATTTAGTCCAATAAGGACAGAAAGCCACATAAACCAACCAAAAAAAGAGTAAAGAATTTTAGGAGTATACCAATAGCAAACGTAGAGTAATTTGGGACTGTTTGCTTTTTTTATTTCCGCTCTGTGCATTAAATAATCTAACCAAGAAACTGGGACTATAATTGACACATCATTCGTTCTCGCTAAACGATCAAATTGCTGTTTATTAAAAGTTGCTCTGTTAGGTTCCCATGGCAGGGGGTAGAGATTTGTAAGGATTAGCAATCTCATAGTATTTTGCTATCCACTACTTTCAATTTACCACTCGAAGTAAGCATTATATTCTCGACAACATTTACATTAACCTTCAGGTGCTCACC
The DNA here is from genome assembly GCF_001635315.1 of Oleiphilus sp. HI0123. NCBI lineage: Bacteria > Pseudomonadati > Pseudomonadota > Gammaproteobacteria > Oceanospirillales > Oleiphilaceae > Oleiphilus > Oleiphilus sp. HI0123. Next base: position 1,213 of record NZ_LWGE01001531.1, on the reverse strand, counting down.
ACAGTTTTTCTCAACCAAACCTTTAATATGATCCAGCTCTTGTTTAAAAGCTACATCATGAAGCACAACATTCAAATCAATTGAATCAAGATTATGTTGAACGACCTGAAATTGTCGTATATTCCGGTAGTCTTTTAATAGATGCGGAAAAAACTCTCCCGGTATAGAGCGACCGTCAGAAGTTTTAACTAGATCAAGCTTTCGTCCATCAACAGACTTAATCATAGGAAAATTAGATCCACATTCGCACTGGTAACTTGAGTCCTGCCAAGTAGCTCTATCTCCATTCCTATAACGAATTAATGGAAACCCATAATTATATAAATCAGTAATGAGCACGTCACCACTCTTAGCTGCAACACCCTGTTCATCAACAGTTTCCACAACAAGATGATCTATATTTACATGAAGACCTTGCCTCCTCTCACATTCACTACCTATTAACATAAATTCACGACATCCATAGGTATTGTATACGGGGGCCTGAAAAGCAGCTTCAATTTTTTCTCGCTGAAACTCATACAAAGGCTCTGCACCAGTTAATATAGATTTGGGGGGGCCGACTTTGATATTATTAGTCAATATATAGTCAGACAACTGTACAATAGGATTAACATAGGAGACTACAGCTTGAGGTTTATACTTATTCAGTACCTCCACATAGCTACCAATGTTTTGTTGAGTCATTTTGAAAGAGTTTAAAATTTTCCGGTTATAGAACGCATGATATAAACGTTCTTTTAGTTCAGATCTTGCCCCTACTGGGGCAATACTGGCTCCCCAAAGATATAGCGTTTTTTCTCCCAACCCTGCGTTCAAGCCACCGTAACCTCTCCACATAACGGCTTGCCTACGTTCGTTGCTCTCAGCATCTAGCTCAAACTGAAATGGGACGCCCGAAGAACCTCCAGTAGTCTTCTTAATATTCTTCCCTCTAAAGCTACTGGAAACAAAACTATCATAATTTTCCCTGACCACATCTTTATCCAAGATAGGAAGCTGCGATAACTCCTCTACTGATTGAATTTCAGAAGGGTCAAAACCAATTTCATCCCATTGCCTTCGATAAAAGTCACAAGTTTTGGCAGCGTGCACCAATAACTTTCGTAACTTAGCTAATTGAATCGCCTCTAACTCGTCATGAGCTTTACTCTTATTTTCTTGGTATTCTCGTATGTATTGTACTGATTTACGCCCTGAAATATGTTCTTCA
>NZ_LWGE01001530.1:0-2209 GCF_001635315.1 Oleiphilus sp. HI0123 | reverse complement strand
ACGTCTGCTCTCACGGTTTTTATATCTGCTTGTAATGTTTTCTCACCGTGAAGATAGCCTGTGGTTAAGCCGCGATGTTTTTGAATTTGAATCAATAAGCTTTTGAGTGAATTGAGCTGCGCCAAACAGTTTTTAAGTTCCAGTTTTTCGGCATGTTTTTTTCGATTGGTACTAAACCAAACCAGCACACTTGCAATGACTATGAGGACTAAGGAGAGGGTAATGATCATAAACTGTTCTCCATTGGTTCTTTTGATTGGCTTGATTTATTTGCCAGGTATTTGGCGATATTAACCGTTTCGTCAGCGATTGCTGTATTCTCATCTGCTTGTGATAGCAGTGTTTCAACATTGAAAGCAACTTCGTTGGTTGCGTAGCTTTGTTGCTCTGTTGTCGTAGATATATGAGAAATCTTGTCACATATTTGATCGACGACTTTATCGAGGGTACCTAGATTGGCTTCAAGGTTTTGGATGCTATGATAGTTTTCTCTGGCTTTACTGACGACATCATGGACCTGCTGTTTCACACTGCCCATCTGCTTGTGAGATAACTCAATACTGTCGCTAATATCGTTTGCTGATTCTCGGGATCTGATTGCCAGATTTCGAACTTCATCGGCCACGACTGCAAAGCCTCGCCCATGCTCACCAGCGCGTGCCGCTTCGATTGCAGCATTTAAAGATAGAAGGTTGGTTTGATCGGCAATTTCCCGAATGATGTTAGACATTGCTGCAACATTGTTTGACTGCTCAAACAAGACATCCACCATTTTGACGCTTTCTTCAGACAAGGCAGTCATCTTCTCAATCTCAATGCAGGCTTTTTGCGCTTCGGCACGCCCTTGTGCAATTTGCTTACGTGAAGTATCAATGTCGGCATGGGTTTCTCGAACTTGCGTTGCAACATCGCTCACGCTGGCACTCAGTTGAGTGACTGCTGCAGCCGAAGAGGAGATTGCCTGCTTTTGTTCCATGGCATTTTTTGCCGAGGTTGAAGCGCTGATCGATAACTCACTCGCCATATGGTTAAACTCAGTAAAGTAACCGTCTCTATGCTGAACAGAGCGTTCTTGATTGAGTAAATAGTGGCGTAGTGCTTCCAGGACGGAGTGTCCAGATCGAGAATGGAGAGGGAGGTCTCGGTGTTGTACACCGTTTTGTTGAAGTAAGCGTGAAACATCTTTGAGAGGTGCAAAAAACTGGTTTCGTTTATAGATCAGGAATATAGATGAGAGCCCAGAAAGAGCAATAAGAAAAACGGTCCAATATGACGAGGGCTGTATTAGCCACGATGTTAGTGTAATGATCGTTAGTAAGGCGATAAAGGGAGTACTGTCTAGTTTCTCAGCCCAAGGCATATTTCGCATGACAAAGCTCCTCTTGGAAATGCCGATGAATTTGAGTGTTTGTATTACAGAGGAGCAAGTACTATGCCGCAGAGTAACTAAGGATTGTTACTGTTTGTAAGGTCTACGGACGACGCTGGTCTTAGCGGGTTTGAGTGTGAGGAGCAATAATAAGGCATAGTTTATTGTTGGGGTTTTTGCCCTACTAAAATGCGAGATGGATCGTTGTGGTGCATGAATTCACACATTAGCTGCTAAATTTTTTTATTCCAACGTGCCTCCTTGGTATTTCTGAACCGCTAAACTTTCGCAGAGCAAGAGGCACTTAAGGCAGGACATACACCCATAAGTCTACAAGATCTAACTCGTCTTATATGCTAGGCGGCAATTAAAGGCTTTACATCGAGTTCACTTCGATTAGCTTCCGCCTGCCACAAATCATATTGTGTTTGCTGATTCAACCAACTTTCAGCTGATGTATTAAACGCAATCGAAAGCCTCACCGCCATTTCAGGGCTAATACCTGCTTTACCGTTAACAATACTAGAGAGTGTTTTTCGACTAACGCCTAATGCTTCAGCCGCTGCAGTGATACTTAGCTCGAGAGGCTCAAGACAAAGCTCTTTAATAATCTCGCCTGGATGTGGAGGGTTGTGCATTAGCATAATTTCACCTCAGTGATAATCTTCGTAATTTACAATTTCTGCATGTTCCCCATTGAAACGGAACGTCACCCTCCAATTCCCACTAACACGAACAGACCAAACATCTGAACGCTTACCAGATAAGGAGTTCAGAAATAGCCCCGGTAAATTCATATCATCTGGGGAAGTAGAAGCATTAAGTCGGCCTAAAATAAGT
>NZ_LWGE01001529.1:0-2289 GCF_001635315.1 Oleiphilus sp. HI0123 | reverse complement strand
CAGTCAAATCGAGTATGCTCCACTAGCTTTAGATGGGTTATATGATGCTGCGAACTCGATACCAACAGGCTTCCGTGAACAGCTTTCCAACAATTGGGTTGTATCAAGCATTACTACCGATACGGCTACTGTAAATTCAGCTTCGGGAGAAGTTCTAACCAACAGGGTCGATTATCGCTACGGTGGTTTACTTGTTAGCAATGATGGAGAGGTCGCCGGGTTTTCAAAAATGACGGAAATCCAGATTAGTCGAAACATCGTCAAAACGACTAACTTCTTTACTGATGACAAGTTATTTGGACAGCAAGAAAGCTCGGTAACACAAATCAATGGTGTGACGGTCAAAGAACAAACTAATAATATGAGCGTTGAAGAGCTTGGTAATGGGACACGTCGTTTAGTGTTGAATTCAACGTCAGAAAATCAATATGATGCTAATGGCGTTCTACTCAATACTGCATCTACAGTAAACACTGAATTTGATGACTATGGATATCCAAAATATATCACAACAAATAAAACAGCAGGTCATGAAACGTTAGAGGTAAAAACCGAAACAACGTACTTGCACGATCTCAGTAATTGGTTACTAGGCCGCGCAGACTATCAAACGGTGACGCACACCTACGGAGGAAGTGATGTAGAAACCCGTGTTGTGGATTATGAATATACGGACGGTAAACTCACACGAGAAGTGCTTGAGCCGGGTGCCGACAATCAATTAACTATCGAGTACTCTGATTTTAAAACAGTAGGTTATCCAAGATTAGTCGAGAGTACAGGTATGTCGGACTATGATGGCGAATCGCAAACCCGTTATGTTCGTAAAACCTATGATGACCTAGGTCGGGTTTTAACTGAAACAAACGCTCTGAACCAAACAACGACTTATACCTATCATCCTCGATGCGGAAAGATCGCTTCTATTGAAGATATTGGTAAGCGACTTACTTCGATAGGATATAACGAATACTGTGAAAAAGTATCTGAAGATTATCCTGATAGCAATTTAACAACATGGATGTACGAATGGGCAACCACCCAGGATACCAACGCGGATCAACGTGCAGCTGATTGGGAATATAGTTACCACAACCCAATTGTCTACAAAGTTACCGAGACTAAAGCATCCGATTCAGAGTACGGCGACCAAGTAAGTACCGTCTATTTTGATGCATTAGGTCGCGCGGTTAGGTCAATCAGTTCAGGGTTTAGCAGTGACTCATCTGACCGAGATGTAAAAACGTCAACAATATATGATCAATATGGTTACCGTGTCGCGATTACTGAGCCATATTACGTCTTGAACGGCTTGCAAGATACTGCTCGCTGGACACGATTCACCTTTGATAGTGTGGGTAGAGTATCCTCAGAATCAAAAGCAGGACCCGATAAACTACCATTGACGGTTAGCTATACCTATAGCGGAAATACCTCGAATATAGCTTACAGTGATTACAGTAAGTCAACGACGGTGGGCATTCACGGCAAGCCTTCTTCAGTAACTGAAAACGGCCAGATTGTTGAATACGAATATACAGCGGCTGGCAATTTAGAACTTACGCGAACGAACAACCTTGAAACAACCGTTGAATACGATGATCGAGGCTTTAAAAAGAGCCAAGAAGACCCTTCAATGGGGGAATGGCAGTACAAACATAATGCCTTTGGCGAGTTAGTCTATCAAAAAGATGCGAAGCAGCAAGAAGTAAAAATGTACTACGACTTGCTTGGCAGAATGACTCGCAAAGTTGCGCCTGAAGGCACTTCTCGTTGGGATTATTTTGCTAGTGGAAATGGAATCGGACAGCTAGAACAAGAAACTGGTACTGAGGCGACTAAGATTTGGACTTATGATGAGTTAGGTCGCGTTGAGACAGAAACCTTAAATGTGAATACGCAAACATTTACGACACAGTTCGTACACGACGATTATAGCCGCTTGATCGAAACCAAGTACCCGAATGATGTCTCCATGTTTAATCGCTATGACAATATTGGCAAGTTGCAAAACGTGTCAATGAAGGCTCGTGATATTAAAAATATTGATTTTGAATACTTGCTGGCCGAAAAAGATACTTTAATGGTAGAGCTTGAACGGCTTCAATCATTGCAGCAAGCGGCACTTAATAAGGCTCAGTATCATAGCAATAAAGCGCTGGAGTATCATAAACAGTATCGAGAGTTCCTAGATAAGTTTAATGAGGTAAGCCAGTCTATTAGCGTATTAAATGATATTGCTGTTGAACATCAGAACCGCGCAGAACAATACATAGCCTTATATAGTGA
>NZ_LWGE01001528.1:0-2004 GCF_001635315.1 Oleiphilus sp. HI0123 | reverse complement strand
GTTCGTCCGTATTTGCTTTAGGTTTGTGTAGCAGGGCAGTGATATGACCATTTATTTGTTACTTTCTTAGTGAGGTCAAAAGTATGAATACATCCGTACTTTATTTGCAGGATCTTGTGAATGCTGGTGGCCCAGAGCCTGATCAGTACCCAGCATTAAAACAAGCTTTGGTTGATTTTAATCAGGCAAAGAGCCGAGGAGAATTTAATTACTATGGGCCAGACTATAAAGAAGACTTGATGGGCAAGGCGCTAAGTTTCGATACTATGCAAGGCTTGGCGTATCGAAAACCCAATGGCTATGCTGGCGACTTTGAATTATTAGAACGTATTTACGGTCACTTTCTTACACCCAAGACAGACTTAAGGAACTGGGATCAGTTCTGGAATAGTCAGGCTTTTGTTTCGGCCTTTCAACATAGCCAGCGCTACTTCGTTGACGTAATGGCTGCTGCGGAACAGCATCAGCAAGGTATGAATGTCCTAAATATCGCTTCAGGTTCTTCCCGCTCTATCGCGGATTACTTGGGGCAGTATAAAAGCGACTCGTCTTTTTTATGCATGGATCAGTCCTGGAAGGCTTTAGATTACGCTAGTATCCTGTGTCGTAAGTATAGTGATCAGGTTGGCTTTGCACATGGCGGAGTCCAAGATATTGAAAGCGATGAAAAGTATGACCTGATTTGGTCAGAAGGGTTATTTGATTACTTGAACGATGCCTCGTTTAAGCTAACCTTGGAAAAGCTAATGAGCCATACGCGAAAGGGAAGTGAAATCGTCATTGCTAATTTGAGCACTAATAACGCTAGCCAGCCCTATATGGACTTCCTTGACTGGCATGTAAACCCCAGAAGTGAAGCGCATATGACATACTTGGCGACCTGTTGCGGCCTTAAACGCTCTCAAATGCATGTTGTTCAAGACCCGGCAAAAGTGAATATGTATCTACATATTGCTCTATAAAGGCTATACTCTGCGCTAAATTTAAACTGTTCGGCAGCGGACAGTTCCCTTTTTGGGAATCTGAAGCTAACTAGCGTTCAGTGATTTTCCCAATTATTAGTTCTTAGTGCGGACACATGACAAAAAAGACCAGTAAAGCCACGCAAGATCCTCATAAGGATCGCGAAGCGCAGAAATACGAAAATCCTATTCCCAGTCGAGAGTTTATTCTTTCTCATCTGGATGCGCGCAACGCTCCGGCCACTCATCCTGAACTAGTTGAAGAGCTGTCATTGAAAGATGATGATTCAATTGAAGCTCTTCGTCGGCGTCTTATTGCTATGTCGCGAGACGGCCAACTAGTGCGTAACCGGGGTGATCGATATCTACCGGTTTCTCGCGTTAACTTGCTTAAAGGTGTGGTCATAGGTCACCGTGATGGTTTTGGCTTTGTAAAGCTTGATGAAGGCGGTGATGACCTTTACTTATCGGCTCGTCAGATGCAGATGGTGTTTGATGGCGATCGGGTGCTAGTACGCGCAGATAGGGAAGATCATCGTGGTAAACGTCATGCGGTTATTGTGGATGTCCTGGAACGAAATACCGAACAATTGGTTGGACGTTTATATCGTGAAGGCAACATCGTATTTGTCGAAGTTGAAAATAACCGCATTACCCAACAGGTTCTAATTGACTCTGATCATACGGCTGAAGCCAAGCATGGCCAATATGTCGTGGTTAAGATATTGCAACATCCGACTAAACGCACGCACGCGACCGGTCAGGTAATTGAAGTATTAGGAGACCACATGGCTCCTGGTATGGAAATCGAAGTAGCGATTCGTTCCTATAATATTCCTTTTGAGTGGCCGCCTGAAGTTCAACAAACTGTCGATACACTCAAATCAGAAGTTCTCGATAGTGACAAAGCCGGGCGTATTGATATCAGGCATTTGCCCCTTGTTACGATTGATGGCGAAGATGCGCGAGACTTTGACGATGCTGTGTATTGTCAACGAAATGGAAGCGGCTGGAAGCTCTATGTTGCGATCGCTGATGTTAG
>NZ_LWGE01001527.1:0-1796 GCF_001635315.1 Oleiphilus sp. HI0123 | reverse complement strand
ATAAGGCTTTGATTATTGGCCAGCCGGCCTCTCGATTATCGACGATTGAATCTGTTGAACTTAAAACGGGTAGTACCGGCGTGTTGGTTTTCGTTAATGTTCGCCATGATATTTCACAAGCGGGTGAGCTGTGTATCAGCCAGGTACAGAATATTGTTTACCGGGAGCAACCAACAGAAAGAGCTGAGTTGCCACCAGGCAAGCCTGCGCTTTCTGAAGCCGATTTTTCGCAAGAAATCACGCCAAACCCAGTGTTGCTATACCGCTACTCGGCGCTGACTTATAACGGCCATCGTATTCATTATGATCGCGACTACGCGGTAAACGAAGAGCTGTATCCTGCCTTGGTTGTTCATGGGCCATTGCTGGTGACTTTATTGTTAGAACTTAAACGTCATAATATTGCCGATAAATCTTTGAAAACCTTCAAGTTCCGAGCGGTTAGACCGACGTTTGATACCTCGGTGTTTACCGTGTCTGGTAAGCGGGATGGCGATGATTTATCCCTATGGTCTGCTGATAATGATGGTTTTACTTGTATGACAATTAAAGCAAGTTTGGCCTAAGGATTCGTGAGCGAGAATAAAATGAAGAAATTAGACTACCCAGGCTGGCGTACGGCCTTGTTTATCCCTGTGCACATTGAGAAATTCGTCGCCAAAGCGCATACGCGTGGTGCTGATGCTTATATTCTGGACTTGGAAGATAGTGTTCCGCTAGAGCAAAAAGCAGAAGCTCGAGAGTGTGTGGTCCCGGCTGCGAAAACGGTTAGCCAGGATGGTGCTGCTGCATTGGTAAGAATCAACCTTGATGAGCGCTTTGCCATGGGCGATGTTGTCGCGTCGGTCAGTGAGCATGTTAGCGCGATTGTAGTGCCAAAGGTTGAGTCTGCTGACCAGTTACGGAAGTTCGCCGCTAAGATTTCTAAATTGGAACAGGAGCGAAATATTCCTCAAGGGCATACAGCGATTATTGCAATGATTGAGTCGGTTGATGCTTTACCCAAACTGGATGAAATCGCCTCAGCAGACCCGCGTGTTGTGGCGATGACTTTAGGCTCTGAAGATTTCTCGGCGACAGCTGGCATGCAGCCACTTCCTCAAACCTTGTTGCTGCCAAATCAGATGCTGGCATTTGCTTGTCGTCGTGCCAACATTATGCCTTTGGGTTTTCCAGGTTCGATAGCTGACTACAGCGATATTGATGCATTTACTGAAACGGTTAAGTTTGCCAAGCAGCTAGGTTTTGTAGGAGCCTTCTGTATTCATCCTAAGCAAGTAGAAGTCATTAATGCAGTATTGACGCCTAGCGCGGAAGAGGTAGAACATGCTGAAGGTTTGCTTGCAGCATTTGAAGCAGGCTTGGCTGCAGGCAAGGGAGCTGTTGAATATAAAGGCAAGATGATTGATTTGCCGGTTGTAGAGCGGGCAAGAGAATTATTGAGAAATGCTAAAGCTTTAGCATAGCCGACCTCTTTACTAGTGAGGGCTTGCTTATAGTGAGCCTCTTTCTAATTACTTAAAATATTTTTGATAAACCGTCTGAGTATATCCGCTTTCTTGTAAGTGCTTTAATGCTTGTTGGAATTGATAAGCAGCGGAGCCTTTATGGGGACTGGTTTTTTGATTGTTAAAGCCTAAAGCGCTGTTTTTATCAAATCTGCTATTTTGTTGTTGCTTAAAGTGTTTTGAATTAATAGAGAAGGCCGCTTTTAACGAAGAGTATTCCTTCTCAATTGCATTTGGGTGAAGCCGAAGGCCAATGTCACTAAACTGCTTAATGCGGTTTCGTTTTAA
>NZ_LWGE01001526.1:0-2030 GCF_001635315.1 Oleiphilus sp. HI0123 | reverse complement strand
ACATATAATTTGATTAGGATAGCCGCAGCGAATGAAGGTCATGCCTTTCTTAGTCATATACACTGACGCATACATAGCCAAAGCGATAAAGTCTTATTCAACTCAATAGAAGAAAACACATTAGGATTAATTGATGGATCAACGGTATCAAGCACTCTGTACCTGGGTTGCCGAAGCATTGGAGATAGAAAAAGCCGAGCTCTCGGTTGTCTCGGGCGATGCAAGTTTCAGGCGCTACTTCCGCTTTCAACAGCCCGGCCAGTCTTTAATCGCAATGGATGCTCCCCCTGAAAAGGAAGACTCTAATAGCTTTGTTTGCTTGGCACGTAGTTGGCGAGAGCAAGGGGTCAATGTTCCGGCTTTGATAAAAGTTGATTTGGATAAAGGCTTTCTATTATTAAGCGATTTGGGAGATGAGCTATTGTTGCCTTACCTGAATCCCGATAGCCCGGTGATAGAAAGTGGTAATAAACACTATGCGCAAGCCATGAAGGCGCTGCTAAAGATCCAAAGTCTTAAGCCAGCAAATGATTATGCTCTACCACTCTATGATAGTGCACTGCTGCAACGGGAAATGGCCCTGTTCCCAGACTGGTTGCTTGAGAAAAAGCTTGGTCTTGATTTGAGTGAAGACGAGAGGCAGCTTTTAAAGGCAAGCTTTCATGCTTTGGAAGAAAGTGCTTTGGCTCAACCACAAGTCGTTGTCCATCGTGACTATCATGCGCGAAATTTGATGGTGGTTGGTGAAGAGCTGGGAATAATCGATTTTCAGGATGCGGTGCAAGGTCCTAACACCTACGACCTGGTTTCCCTGCTTCGTGATTGTTACATCGTTTGGCCAAACGAGCAGCTTGAGTCTTGGTGCAGAGACTTTTACGACTTATTGAGTGATTCGGCTGAGCGACAAGCGAGCTTTGAACAGTTCAAACGAGATTTCGACTTAATGGGCATGCAGCGGCATCTGAAAGCGGCCGGTATTTTTGCTCGTCTATCCCTGCGAGATGGAAAGCATGGCTATTTGAATGATATTCCAAGAACGGTGCAGTATATCGTTAAAGTCAGTGCGGCTTACCCTGAGTTTCAGGAGCTGACTCACTTTCTTGAGCAGAGGGTATTGCCTGGGCTATCAGAAAAGCTGGGAGCTTCTTCATGAAAGCGATGATTCTTGCAGCAGGCCTTGGCAAGCGTATGCGGCCTTTGACGGAGCATGTCCCCAAGCCTTTATTGAGGATAGGTGAGAAGTACCTGATCGAATTTCACTTAGAGAAGCTCGCTGCGGCAGGTATTCAAGATGTGGTGATTAATACGCATTGGTTAGCTCAGCAAATTCCGGCTAGCCTGGGGAATGGCGAAAAGTGGGGCCTACGTATACATTACAGTCACGAATCTGAACTTCTGGAAACGGCGGGTGGTATTGTTCAAGCGCTTTCAATGTTGACGGACGAAGCCGAGCCAGAGTTTTTGCTTATCAATGGCGATGTTTATAGTGAGTTGAATATTGCTGAATTTCTGAATAACGCTTCTACTCACAATGAGTCGCGGGAGGCTTATCTCGCGCTAGTGGATAATCCTGAGCACAATTTAAAAGGGGATTTTGTCTTACAAAGTAGCGGTAAGTTGTCAGCGAATACAAATGATGGCAAGCACCTGACCTATGCCGGAATTGCTTTGTTTCACCGAGATTTCTTTAAGGATATAAAACCTGGCCCTTCGCAATTGGGCCCTCAGCTACGAACTGCGATTGAAGCACAGCGAGTTGGTGGTGAGCGTATCCAGAGCTATTGGCTCGATGTTGGAACGCCGGAGCGCTTACAAACACTCAGGGATAGAGTGTCAGCATAAACAGGCAAAAATATGACGGTTTTATTTGTTTGTGTTGACGAACTTTTGGCTCCTTTCTTCATACCTTAGATTGAAAGGCTAGTTTTTAATATTAGCTTTATATAAAGTATTTCAAGTTAATTTGTTATTTAACAATAGCTTAAGTTTAGTTTTCTAGGCTTTGCTTATCGCTTCAGGTTTTGTTTTTT
>NZ_LWGE01001525.1:0-1420 GCF_001635315.1 Oleiphilus sp. HI0123 | reverse complement strand
TGCCAAGGGGCCATTGTATTGTGTTTACGCTCTCTGTGTGAAAAAGGTGATGTGGTTGCGGTAGAGTCGCCAGGCTATTATGGCTTGTTACAGTTAATCGAATCTTTGGGGCTAAAAGCGCTTGAAATTCCTTCAGATCCGGTAAGGGGAATGAGCATCGACGCGCTTCAGTTGGCAGTCGAGCAGTGGCCCGTAAAAGTTGTGTTATCAGTTCCTAGCTATAGCAACCCCATGGGAGCCTTGATGCCAGAAACTGCGAAGCTCAAGTTGGCGAAGCTCTTAGAAAAATATGATTTACCGATGATTGAAGACGATATTTACGGAGAGCTGTCATACAGTGATGCTAGGCCAAAAGCTGTTAAATCTTATGATAAGGATGGCCGAATTCTGCTGTGCTCTTCAGTTTCGAAGGTGCTTGACCCTCAGCTATGTGTCGGCTGGGTGATGCCAGGGCGATATCGGGAAAAAATTGAGTACCAACGTTTTTTAAGCAACTCCAGTCACTTTGCTTTACCCCAACTGGCGGTTGCCGATATTTTGTCTAGAGGGCGCTTTGACCGTCACTTGAGGCATGCTCGTGAAGTTTACAGCCAGAGGCGCGATAGGTTGCTAGATTTAATTGCGCTACACTTTCCCAAAGAAACACGCATCACTAAGCCGCAAGGAGGTTTTGTTGCATGGATACAGTTGCCTGATGGTGTAGATAGCACAGAGTTCTACCATTTGGCTAAGGCCGAGGGCGTCATTGTTGCGCCAGGAGAAATCTTTTCAACCGATTCGAGTAAGTACCATAACTATATTCGGTTAAGTTATGCACATGAATGGACCAGAGAGCGAGAGCAAGCTGTTGTGATTTTGGGGAATATACTAAAAGCTGAACTAAGCAGATTCACATAACACTTGCTCAGCTTTTAAGTGGAGAGCTTAACGTTTTTTAGGTGTCCAGGCCCAAACCATTTCCATAAGAATGGGTTCTTTGCCTTCAGCGTCTGTCACACTGACTTTTACAGTGGTTTCACCTTTTTCGAGTTTTTGGATATCAGCAATTTGCTTTTTGCTTAGCGTTGCAACGGCTTTCATGTCGCCCTTGGCGCGTTTTACATAGTCAGCTTTGATTGTTTTGATCACAGGGACAGCGCTATCAGGTACGTTCATACCAATCAAATATCCGGTAGCAGACTCTGCGATCAGAATACTGGCGACAGCATGCACTGAACCAATATGATTTTGCACACTCTTTTTATTTTTTAGTGTAATCACTGCTCGTTCGCAGCTGAGCTCTTCAATTGTAATTCCAGCAGTGCCGGTAAACTTCACCATCTTTCCAAAAAAAGTAGACAGCGCTGTTGAGCGAAGGAAAGATGGCAAGGAATTAATGTTACTGACAATTTTATTTAGCTTATTTTTCTTGGCCAAGATG
>NZ_LWGE01001524.1:0-1611 GCF_001635315.1 Oleiphilus sp. HI0123 | reverse complement strand
CAGTACCCTGATGTTAAGATAAACATTAAGACTCATCTGGGAGGTATGCCTGCGATGGTCAGTTTGATTCAGGATACGCTAAGCGTATCCTGATGAGCCTCGTTATAATTAGCGAGTCGTGGCTTTTTTAGTTTTCGTCTTTCTTGTCTTGGCTTTTTTTGTAAGTAAGCCTTCAAGCTCCTCGAGCGCTTCTCCTGAAAATACTGCCAGGTTCTGCATGCTTGGCAAGGTGTCACGACAACCGGTATAGCCAAAATTCAGTGAACCATCATAGCTTAAACAAGTAATATTCAATGCGCCGCCATGGGCGATTAATGATACTGGGTACATCGCCTCAAGTTTACAGCCATTGTAGTAGAGAGCCTTTTTCGGTCCAGGGACATTAGATATTGTAATGTTAAAGGCTGGACGCATTCTTCCGCCCAGGCCTGTGAGAAGCTGTAAAGAGTAGGGTGCCATCATCAGCATCGTGTACTGTGTCAGCGATGCTCTAGGCAAGCTTTGTAAGTGCTCCTTCGCAATCTGGGTCGACTCTTTAATGGTTGCTAAGCGGCGAAGCGGGTCCGCTTCATTGGTTGCTAAGCTAGCGATCATAAAACTAATGGCCGTACCTGTGCCTGTGTCATCCGCAGGGCGAATATTAACCGGAATACCTGCTGTTAAAGGTTGCTCAGGTAATTGTCCTTTTTCTAATAGGAACTGCCTCAACGAGGTGCCACATAAATAAAGCACAATATCGTTTAACGAGGCATCCGCCTCTGCTGCCAGTTTCTTAATTCTGTCTAAAGAATATTGCTGTGTAGCAAAGCGGCGAGCGGCTTGCACCCGGGTGTTAATGGTTGAATTAGGACCAGTAAACGGAGCAGAAAGTTTAACTCTATCCTGAACGGATGAACTGACCAGTTTTGCCAACGCACCCACTAACTGCGGGGTGTTCGAGGCTTGTTCTTTGATTGCGTCGATAGCTTGATCAAGCGCGCCTTGCCAAGTCGCAATGTGTTCGCCGCTTTTAATTTTCTTTGGCGTACCAATAGACCAAGGCGGTCTTGTATCGATATCGTCTGGAGACTCGCTTAGTGTGCGTTGCAATAAACGTACACCGCTTATGCCATCAATTAAGGAGTGGTGCATTTTGGTGTAGATGGCAAAGCGATTATTTTCCAGACCTTCGATGACATGGCACTCCCATAGAGGGCGTTTAAAGTCCATACGGTTGGAGTGTAATCTCGATACAAGTATACCCAACTCTCGTTCACCGCCTGGTTTGGGTAGAGCCGAATGACGTACGTGATAATCTAGGTCTATGTTCTTATCGATAACCCAAGACGGTGCGAGTAAGCGGCCCAGTAAGCTAGGCTTCGCGAGCTTTTTGTTCCAGGGGGAAACAATATCTCCAGCCGATTTCATGCGATGAACATCGTCGCGTAAAAAATTAGCAGGAGCATCTTTGGGGAGAGATAAAATTTGCAGATTGCCAACATGCATTGGCGTCTCTTCGGTATCCAATGCCAACCAAGAGGCATCAAGTATGTTTATCTTGTTATTCTGAGTCATTTTGCCAGGCCTTTTGGGAGTAATGAATACAAAGCGGAATCTTAACACACTTACTAT
>NZ_LWGE01001523.1:0-3314 GCF_001635315.1 Oleiphilus sp. HI0123 | reverse complement strand
TATATCCAGAAATATACTATTTTTTTTACAATTATCGCGTTTTCGTACCTATAATTAAATAAACTACTTAAGAAACATATATTTATGAAGCCGACTCTTCAACCCTTCAAATCCCAAGGTTTTACTCTGATCGAACTGGTCATTGTTATCGTATTAATTGGAGCGCTTGCAAGCATCGCGTTACCTAGATTTAGTGACCTATCTGATGAAGCTGAACTAGCGCAGGTTAGGAGCATTGCTGGAAATTTGCAGGCAGGCGTTAAAACTGTCAAAGCAGTCTTCCAGGCAGCAGGCCATACCACTCGCACCCAAAACCTGACAAACTTTGGCAATGGCACGATTGACACCAACAATATCGGCTACCCAATTGGTGTTGATAAAGGCACAGGTAATGAGAATATAGGGCAAGGCAACAACGGCTGCATTGGTGTCTGGCAGGGCGTATTGGAAAACCCGCCCTCAGTTGTTGTTGGCAACAACAATGAAGCCTATCGAGCTTACCGCCACACCGGCAACAGAGTCTGCAGCTACGCTTATCGCCTTAACGGCGACACTGGCAATCGCAATAACAGCTCCTTGGTTATCAAGTACGACTCGCGCGACGGTAGTGTCGTAAGCTGCGGCACTCACGCAGATCTACCCGCTTGCTAACTCTTCCTTAAGCGCTTGATGATCATCAACGATTTATTTCTGTTTTAGCGATACACTGCACACGCTAAACTAATAACCCGTTTTTCATCGTCGATACTGACAGAGCTATTTATGTCGAACACAAATCAAAGCTGCTGCGATTCAGCCGTCAAACACACCCTTAATCCTTTAGATGATATCATTGAGCGCTTAAAAAAATTGGCAAACCCGATATCGGAGACAGAATCAGTTGCACTTATTGATGCACACGAAAGAGTGCTCGCTGAAGACTTAGTCTCTACACTTAATGTACCGCCCACAGATAACAGTGCCGTTGACGGCTACGCACTAAACCTTGATGACTTCTCTGAGGGTAAAGCCTTCTGTATCTCACAACGCATTCCTGCCGGGCACCAACCCGAGACACTTGAACGTGGCACTGCTGCGAGAATATTTACCGGCGCCTCGATACCAGCAGGAGCGAACTGCGTCATTATGCAAGAACAGGCGACAATCAATGAGCACAACAAGGAGGTAACCTTTTCCTCCCAGCCTAACGCTAAGCAAAATATTCGCCCTCGAGGTCAAGATGTTCAACAAGGCCAGGTTATTTTACAAAAGGGCCTAGTCCTTTCCCCTGCCCGCGTTGGCTTAATTGCTTCGATTGGTATTGCTAAGGTCAAAGTGTTTCGAAGACTAAAAGTCGCTATTTTTTCAACTGGAGACGAATTGGTAGAACCGGGCGATAAGCCCTCTTCTTCACAAATATTTAACTCCAACCGCTACCTACTTACCGGCATGCTCAAAAGCCTGAACGCAGATATAGTTGATCTTGGCCTCATCCCAGATCAACTCGAAGCAACGGTTAAAGCTTTAAACTCGGCGAGTGATAAAGCCGACATCATCATTAGCACTGGCGGCGCATCCGTTGGCGAAGAAGACTATGTACAAAGTGCAATCAAGTCATTGGGGAGCATTGATTTCTGGCGCGCAGCCATCAAGCCCGGTAAGCCTTTTATGTATGGACAAATTGGCGAAACACCAGTACTCGGTTTGCCCGGAAATCCAGGCGCAGTATTTGTTACCTTTTCGGTATTGGCTCGCCCTTTCTTACTCCATAAGCAAGGTATTAGCGACACTAAACCTCAAAGTTACTCTCTTGCCCTAGACTTCGATATTAAAAAGTCCGGCCCCAGAAGAGAATTTCTGAGAGTTCAGCGAAGCCAAGGCAATCGTCTGATTCGTCACCCGAACCAAAGCTCTGGTATGCTAAGCTCTGCAAGCTGGGCGGAGGGTTTCGCTGTGATTAAAGAACACACTCAACCAAAAGCAGGGGATTCTGTCGAGTTTATACCTTTCCCTAGCATTTTTTCTTTGCCGGTATAGCAAGCATTATTAAGTTACGAGACGACCTTATGAATATCCTTTTTTTTGCCAGCTTGCGAGAGCAGCTCGACTGCGATAGCGAACAATGGACCGAGATCGACGGCATCCAGACGACTGGCGATATCAAATCCAAGCTTCAGTCACGGGGCGAACCCTGGTTAAGCGCGCTTGCTAACGAACGGATCATTATTTCAGTCAATCAGGATATCGCCGATGCAAGTACTGCTGTTAAAGTAGGAGATGAAGTAGCATTTTATCCCCCGGTAACAGGCGGTTAGTATGAAAATATCTGTCAGCGTTCAGCAAGAAGATTTCTCAATAGAAAATGAGTACCAGACTCTACGGAACAACCACGCCCTAGCAACTGGCGCGATCTGCACGTTTTCAGGCTTGGTTCGGGAATTCGGAGATCGCCCTAATGTAAATGGCATGTTCCTGGAGCACTACCCTGGCATGACAGAGCAGTGCTTACAGAAAATCATTCAACAAGCAGCTGAACGTTGGCAGATACTTGAAGCGAGAGTCATTCACCGCGTTGGCCCTTTGCACTTGAGCGAACAAATTGTCTTCGTTGGCGTAAGCTCTGCACATAGAGCAGATGCTTTTGCGGCCTGTGAGTTTATTATGGACTACTTAAAGTCCGACGCGCCTTTCTGGAAAAAGGAAATCACCAAAGACGGTGCTGAATGGGTTGAAGCAAAAGAGAGCGACCTAGATAGAAAAAAACGCTGGTAAAATGTCTGACTTAAGCCACAATAATTTCGCCCTGGAACGACTCGACCCGCCTCGCTTTCCTCTCGCCAAGCAATTCTATAAACAAGCGAACTACCATTCCCACGTCGGTAAAGAAGACGAGGTTTACATCCTTAGAAATAACAACTCAAACAATAAAATCGTTGCGGCTGTTCGCCTGGTCAAGAGCGATCAATATCTGATTCTACGCAGCATGGTCGTGGTTCCATCCGAGCAGCGGCAAGGCATAGGAAGCAGGCTACTTACCGAACTAAAACCACACCTGACAAATCGCGAGTGCTGGTGCTTTCCTTTTGAGTGGCTTAAAGACTTTTATGCTCAAATTGGCTTTCAGCTTCAGAATATAGAACAGGCTCCTCCTTATATCGCTGAATCTCTTCGTCGCTATCTTCGACAAGGACGAAAACTCACCCTAATGAAGCACCCGCTTGCTTGATTTTCCCCAGATATCCTCCATAGTGTATCTTACAACGGTGTCTAAATCGGCTTCATGCCATGACCCAGTCTGTACAGAATAAGGAGCAAGTGACGTGCATTCCGTAAAA
>NZ_LWGE01001522.1:0-12051 GCF_001635315.1 Oleiphilus sp. HI0123 | reverse complement strand
CACGATGCTGGCCTGGAAGCCGCTTTTGATCGCAGTATTCAGTTAGGCGAACTCAACCGCGCTTGCGAACAGTCTTCAAATAAAGGGCAGGAGGCCGTGTTATGAATTGGGCACTGCTGATGAAGCTAACGCTGAAAAGTATCCTCAACCGGAAATTTACCAGTGGCTTAACCTTGTTTAGTATTTGTATCAGCGTTTTTCTATTACTGAGTGTCGATACGGTGCGTAAAGAGGCTAAGCATAGTTTTACCAATACGATTTCAGGCACAGACTTATTAGTCGGCGCGAGAAGTGGTTCGGTGCAGTTGTTATTGTATTCCGTTTTTTGTATTGGCAATGCAACCAACAATATCGGCTGGGATAGTTATCAAAAAATCTCTTCACACAAGTCGGTTGCCTGGGCTATTCCAATTTCACTTGGGGACTCTCACAAAGGCTATAGAGTGATGGGCACCACGCAGGATTATTTCAAACACTACCGCTTTGCTGATGACAGAGGGCTGGACTTCGAGCAAGGGAAGCACTTTGACGGGGTTTATGATGCGGTGATTGGTGCTGAGATTGCGGAAAGCTTAGGCTATAAAATTGGTGATCAGCTGACCTTGGCGCACGGTGTTAACGATACCGGGTTCTCCCGGCATGATGATAAACCTTTTATACTAACTGGCATACTTGCCCGCACAGGCACGCCTGTTGATCGAACGATTCATGTTAGTTTGGAAGGTATTGAAGCATTACATATTGATTGGCAGTCGGGTACACAATCTCGGAACAAGGTCACTGCAGAACAAACGCTAGAAATGGATCTTCAACCAAAACAAATCACGGCATTTATGCTGGGCTTAAAGTCGAAAATGGAAATTTTCCGTATCCAGCGAGCGATAAACAAATACAAAAAAGAACCCTTATTAGCTGTATTGCCAGGCCTTGCTTTGGGGGAATTGTGGCAGTTAATTGGTGTGGCCGAAAAGGCTTTGCTGATTATTGCAGTCTTCGTTTTATTGAATAGCTTCGTTGGCTTATTAACGGGTATTCTTAGCAGTTTAAATGAACGTCGGCGCGAAATTGCGATTCTCCGTTCTTTAGGTTGCCGGCCGAACCAGATATTTGTACTGCTGGCCTCAGAGTCCTTGCTGTTTGCAGTGCTTGGGTGTGCGCTAGGGTTGGCGGTATTTTTCGGTGCTGTATTGATGAGTCAATCCTTATTGCAAGGCTATGGCTTAACGATATCGCTGACTAGCTTCGGTTCTGAGCAGCTTGCCTTGGTGGCAGCGGTCGTCGGTATGAGTTTGTTAATCGGCTGTATACCGGGCTATCGAGCCTATAAACAATCTTTAGCTGACGGCATGTCGATCAAACTTTAGGAGAAAGTAAATGAAGCTACTAAGAGTGCTTTTAGTTGTGTTGCTTGTTGTCTCTCCGCTTGCTTTTGCAATAGGGAAAGACACGTATAAAGAGATATCCTGGGATGATTTAATGCCCGAAGGTTGGGAGCCTCCGGTGCCACAAGAGCAGGAGTTTTTCGAAGGAGAGTCTTTCGAAAGCGGCGCCTTTGAAGGTGAGTCATTCGAGGGGCAGGCTTACGATGGGGACCTAAACCCAATACCTGCTCAGGTTCAGGAGCCTGCACCAGTCGTGAAATCTCTTGATCAACAGAAACTCAAGATTCCGGGTTATATTATTCCTCTCAAATTCACCGCTGACTCGGTGTCGGAATTCTTGCTGGTACCCTATGTAGGAGCTTGCATTCATGTACCGCCGCCTCCTGAAAATCAGATCGTTTATGTGACTTTAAAAGAGCCCTTAATGACTAGTGAATTTTGGACGCCTGTCTGGGTAAGTGGGGTAATGAAGGCGAAGTTGTCGATGACTGAATTTGCGACTGCGGGCTACCACATGACTGATGCCATCACCGAGGTTTATGAGTATTAAATAGATATTTAGGCCCAGAGTAAGAACGCCAGTTTTTACTCCGGGCGGTATGGCACTTACTTAAACTGAATTTCACTTTTTTACAGTGGGTGCCTAGAAAAACATTATTCCTCTGTGCAGCAAAGCGCTCTGTGCCCTCTGTGGTTAAGGGCCTTAATCTTGAAGATCAAGACACCAAAAATGAATCCACCACAAAGGACACAGAGCGGCCGATGGTCTGCACGGAGAAAACCAAAAGAAGGGCCCTTAAATGAATGGCTCTTATTTAATCTGAATTGCACCCTATAGATAAACATGTATTCAGATTGAAAATATGCTTAAGCAAGTGCCGTTCTACTCTGACTCCAAATAAACTGACACAAAATTGTCACATTTAGTTGAGAGACTCACCTTCTCTTTTGAACTAGGTGACCCTCTTGTTTTCAGATCGACGAATTCGTACATCGTTAATCGCTATTGTTGCAGACTTGATATTAACGGCCATCAAGTTAGTAACATCGTGGATAACAGGCAGTACAGCGCTACTTGCTGACGCTTATCACTCCCTGTCTGATATTTTGGTCTCGCTTACCTTACTTTGTGGCATCTGTATTCGCGTTTCTGTCGAGAAAGGGCGCTTATCCATTTCTGAAGAAAAAGCGCATCAGCTGGAATCTATTCTGGCGATCATAATGTCCTGCTTGATTCTTTACGTTCCGGTAGAAATTATTCAGGAAATAAAATCCCAAGAGGCAGAAGATTTACAACATTTATGGGTTGGCATCGTAGGTATATTGTTATGTATAGCGATTGCTTGGTTAATGTCTCGTTTAAAAACCTGGGTAGGTAAAGAAACTAAATCCATGGCTCTGGTGGCGGATGGTTATCATAGTCAACTCGATGTATTTTCTTCAATTGCGGTCTTGCTTTCATTGATAGGTACAATGATAGGTATCTACCTCGATGAGATTGTCGCAGTGATTATTGCTGTGATGGTTACGATAGCCGGCCTTGAGCTTTTGATTTCGGGTATTAAGAGTTTGCTTACCGGTGCAGAGCTGAAGCAAGTATCGTTGATGGATAAACTGATGGATATGCCGTCGGTTCAGCACCTCCAGCATCATTCTAAACAGCTTAGAAAACCTGCAAACCTGGCGATATTTGCTGCATTGCTGGGCACTGCTTATTTACTCAGTGGCTTTCGTATCGTACCTCACGGGCACGTTGCTTATGGCCACCTCCTGCATCATTTTGATAATGAGCACTTGTCTCCAGGTTTATACTATAAGGCTCCTTGGCCGCTTGGAGGGCTAGTCATTCTTCAAGACAGTAATATCTTGAGTGTTGATACCGATAGTGCCCGTAAGAATATAGAGCAAGAAAGTTCTGTTGCCAGCGGTCTGTGGCAAAACAAAATTGATGGAAAAAGTCCTCAGGTGAAAGGCGAAGGAGAGTTCTTCCTAAGCCGTGATGAAAACCTGGTCGATATTAATCTAAAGCTGCACTTCTCGCTGGAACCTTACCATCAGTTGTTGCTCGATCCGGCAGTTCAAAAGGATATTCTTGGCGGCTATGCAGAATCTGCTTTGCTTACGCTTGCGGCAGAGAACGAGTACCTGACTTTACTTAATGGGCCGAGAAAGCCTTTAGAGAGTCGACTAAATAAGCTGATACGTGAAGACCTATCTGCTTCCGGTTTGGAACTTCGTTACATTCGCTCTCATATCCAATCTATTAAAGCTCCTCCTAGTGTCGTCGATTCGCACTGGAAAAGATTCAATGCTTATCAAAAGATGCTAAAGGCTAAATTGAGTGCTGACTCCAAAAGCCAGGAAGATTTGGCGAATGCCAATGCAAAAGCCTTAGGAGAAGTTAATCGTGCTCAAGCAACGAAGACAGAACAAATAGAGCGTGCCGAGGGAGATATCAATCGATACTTGCCTTTGCAAAGTTTATTTCAGAACCAAACCGAAGCGCTTCATTATCAGAGCCGTCAAAATAACTTGGCAAAACAAGTTAAGGGTAAACAACTTACAGTGATAGACCCAAAGATTTCCAATCAGCAGCTTCGATTATGGTTACCGCAAAACGATCGTCGCTAACTTTCTAATACATGAGGTTAAGAGTGTGAAAAGAATTTCCTGGATTCTTGGAGTCCTGATAATCATGGTCTACCTGCTGACGACTTGTCTGGTAGTGGTGAAAGAAAATGAAGCTGCCGTCATTATGCAGTTTGGGAAACCTGTTCGCACCATCACTCAAGCAGGGCTAACGGTTAAATTGCCTGCGCCTATTCAGACCAAGGTATTTATGGATAAGCGAATGCAGTTACTTAAGCTACCTGCATCTGAATATGTGACAAGCGATCGTCGAAATTTAGTGATTCAGAGCTTCGCTTTATGGCGAATTTCAAAGCCTGAGCTTTTTCTGGGTAGTTTGCGTAATCTCGAAGTCGCCCAATCGAGGCTGACCGATCTGGTGACGTCTAATATCGGTGCTGCAATAGGTCATGCGACCTTGAGTGGCATATTCTCTACAAGGCCTGACAAATCCAGTTTGCGAAGCATATTTGAGGAAATTACTGCAAATAGTGCTCCGGTTGCCTTACAGGATTACGGTATTGAAGTGCTTGCTATTCGCCCGAACCGTTTTGGTTTCCCTAGGCAAAATGTTCAGGCTATCTATGACCGTATGATTGCAGAGCAAAAACGTATTGCTGCTCGCTATCGTGCCGAAGGTACTGAAGAGGCTGAAAAAATTAAGGCTGAATCTGAACGAGAGGTACGTGAGCTTTTGGCTAAAGCGCATCGAGAGTCGCAAACCATGTTGGGTGAAGGGGAAGCCAGAGCAACCGAAATATTTACCGAGGCTTATGCCCAAGACCCCGAATACTATCAGTTTCGAAAAAGCATGGATTTATACAAAGACATGATGGGCAACGATACGACCTTGGTTCTATCTAGTGAGTCACCACTCGTCCAGCGCTTGTTGGAGAGCCCCGGAGCGTCAGATGCATATGCTAAGTGATTTAAGAAATATACTCGCATCAAATAAGCATGTCTTGTGGGTGATCTTTTTAGGGCTCTTGCCGTTGATATATCTCTTAAGTGGCTTTTACTCTGTAGGGCCTGAGCAGCGTGGAATATTATTGCGATTCGGAAAGATAGTCGACGATCAGGTCTTGCCTGGCATGCATTATCATTTACCTTGGCCCATGGAGACGGTAGAGAAGATACAGGCGACTTCGGTACGCTCAATGGAACTGAACATGGTGGAGGAAACATCGGCGCCAATTCAGCGGGAACTGACAACGGGTGATCAGAACTTATTGGAGGTCAGTCTGATACTTCAATATACCATAGAGGAGCCTGGCATCTTTCGTACGCAGGCGCTCGACCCTGAAGCGCTGCTATTTGAAGTATCATCCGCTGAGGTGATCCAATATATCGCCAGCAAACCAATTAACGACTTGTTAACAACGGGTCGAATTCAATTTCAAAGCTATCTAAAGAACTCCATTCAACAGCAGGCACGGGACTTGAATTTAGGTATCAGGTTGACTGCGATCCAAATTAAAAAGCTGAAGCCTCCCGGTTCTATTAAAAAGAATTTTGATCAAGCAACGATCGCGAGAACGGAAAAAAGAAAAAGAGTTCAGGAGCAGAAAAGCATAAGAAACTCTAGAATGGCTCAAGCGCGAGGTGAGGCCAATGCCTTGCATCAATCTGCCAAAGCGACAATCGAAGAAGAAATACAGAAAGCCGAAGGTGCCAGTGCCAGCTTTATTAGTAATCTGAACGAATACCGCAAGAACCCAGACTGGGTGATGCAGCAATCTCGCTTAATAACGCTTAAGTCTCTATTAAGTGAATCTCGACTAATTGTGGTGCCCGCGTTATAGCGCTATAACGCAAGTGGCGCGGTGCGTTTTTATGTGGTTTTTCTGCTCTATATTGATGAAACCGTATTTTTTAATTCACATAAATGTCACTAAACTTTCACTTCCGCTCTGCAAACTTTCGCATGCAAAAAACATCTATTCTAAGATTTTTTATTTGAGGAAGAGTTACGATGAGTGTGAGTTCTAAGTTTACAAAAAGACCTTTAGTGTCGGCCATTTTTCTTGCAACCTTAGCGCTAGCAGGCTGTGAAGATGGTGATGATGGTGAGGCGGGTGCTGCAGGTGCAGCTGGTGTAGCAGGTGTTGATGGAACGAATGGTACTGATGGTACTAACGGTACAGATGGCGCTGATGGTGCAGACGGTAGCGATGGTATTTCTAACTATATTCCTATGGGGCTAAAGCGCTATGCAACAGCGCCAGTTGGTGCAGAATTCACCGGTATGTTCTTAAATACTGATGGCACATTATTCTTAAACGTTCAGCACCCAAGTTCTTCAAATACAACTGCTGACGCAGACGGCAAGATTTTTGACAAGGGCACTGTAGGTGTTGTTGTTGGTGAAGACTTCAATAACTTCCCGGCTAACTTTGCTGCCTTGGATGCGCCAATTGCAACTGCTGATAAAGAAGTGGTTATGACAGCAACAGGTCGTTATCAAGTTCTTGCTCAGCAAGAAGATACTTTGGTCGATGGCAATGAGATGGGTGATATTCTTGCTGCCGATGGCACGACTCTGATTAAGAGCTCTAATGACCCGGATTTTAACGGTGTTATCTCTGACGGTGGTACAGGCTTCTACCTATACACTAACTGGGAAGACCGCCCAGGAAGCATGAGCCGTATGAACCTAAGCAACCTTGGCGCAGGTGAGACGGGTTACCAAAATATATCTCTTGAAGGTATGTTAGATTTCTCTTCAGTTGATGGAACGTGGGTAAACTGCTTCGGTACTGTCAGTCCTTGGGGCACGCCTTTGACAGCAGAAGAGCTTTACTTTGATGACACGGCTGATTGGTTTGATGAATCATATCAATACTTCAGCAACCCTCAATCACTTGCTCAGTACTTGGGTTACCCAACTGACGGTTCTGGTGCATGGCCAAACCCGTACAAGTATGGCTACATTGTTGAAGTCGGTACGTCTAGCACTGCTGCAGACCCAGCGCTTGCAAACGTAGAACTAAATAAACTTGAGCTTCAAGGCCGCTTCTCTCACGAAAACAGCGTAGTGATGCCTGACCAGAAAACAGTATTCTTGAGTGATGACGGAACGGGTGTTGTGTTCTTCAAGTTTGTTGCTGATGCAGCAGGTGATATGAGCTCTGGTACTTTATACGCTGCGAAAGTCACTCAGACGAATGGTGTTAGCGATCCTTCTGAAGCTGCTTTTGCAATTGAGTGGATTGAGCTTGCGCACGGTGCTGAAGCTGATATCGAAGCTGCAATTGCTGAATATGATGCGGGCACACTTGCTAGCCCAAGCTATATTACTGATCAGCAAATCAATGATTGGGCTGAAGCTAAGCTTTCTCAGGATCTAGATGGCAGCGGTTCTGTTGCAGCTGATCCCTTTACTGATGACCGTCCTGCTTTCCTAGAGAGCCGTAAAGCAGCTGTTGCTTTGGGCGCGACGGGTGAGTTCCGTAAGATGGAAGGTGTTGTTATCAACTATGGTCTTGCAGATAACTGGTGGAATGCTGGTGCTGCTGATGGTGATCAGGCTTACATGTATATGGCTATGTCATCATTTGACAAAACAATGGCTGATGATGAAGGTGATATCCAGCTAGACGGCACTCACGGCCCATGCGGTGTGGTATATCGTATGACCTTGAAAGAAAACGCTGGCAACGTAGACGTTGATACTATGGTTCCTGCAATTGTAGGTGGCCCATACTACTCTGATCGTGATGTGAATGAGTGTAGTGTTAACAATATCTCTAACCCGGATAACCTAGCTGTAATGGACGACGGTCGTCTATTGATTGGTGAAGATACTGGGAATCATGAAAACAATGTTATCTGGGTATATGAAGATCCAGCACTGTAGTTTTCATTAAGTTAGTACTCTAAGAGTACTGTAAGGGGAGGGCGAATTGTTGCCCTCCTTTTTTCTCAGACACTAAAGAAATTCTTATGAAATATATTAACCTATTGGCCTTACTTGTTCTGATGAGTGCTTGTAGCAGTGATTCGAATACGAGCAAGAGCAACACACAAAATGACCCTGATGCTGAAACAGAGCTATTAGCGAGTCTTAATTTCCCGACAGAGATTAATGAGGGAACATCAGGTCAGCTTCGTGCGACGGAAGATGGCATTACCTATAACAAAGAAGCGATTGTCCCTCCTCAGTGTTATACCAAACATGAAGCAAAGCACAATCCATGTATGGCTTGTCACCAGACACATCCTTTTGGCTCCAGCACAAACTATATGGCCGATGGCGTATTACAGGCAGAATATGCTTTCTCTGATGTTGGGGTGACCAATCATTGGAAGAACTTGTTTGAAGATAAGACTGAAAAGGTTGGTCAGATCTCAGATCAAGAGGTTATTGATTACATTAATACGGATAACTACACGCCTTTAATTGAGCAATTAGAAGCAAGTTCGGATTGGGAAGGCCCTATCCCAAAACTTGTAAATTTACAGCAAGGCGCAGATGCTTTTGACGACGAAGGCATTGCCAAAGACGGCAGCTACTGGGTCGCATTTAATTACAAACCTCAACCTAGCACCTTTTGGCCAACAAATGGCTCTACAGATGACGTAATGGTGCGCTTACCTGAAGAATTCAGAGCGGCTGCCGAGAGTTGTACTAACGATACCAGTGCTTATTCACGAGATACTTATTTAGCTAACCTTGCGATTATGGAAGCGGCGATTAAAAACCTGGATTCAGTATCCTTGCCACAAGTTGATGAGCGCGTATTTTGTACCGACTTGAATAATGATGGTCACCTTGGTGTGATTTACGAAATCGATAGACCCGCTTTCTATGTGGGGCAAGCGTCTGATGTAGCGGTCGTACCAATGCTTTACCCTGAAGGTGTTCAATTCCTTCATACTGTTCGTTATGTAGGCGTGTCAGCTGATGGTGATATAGGTGTGTCACCACGAATGAAGGAAGTGCGTTACATGCGCAAATTCAAATTGTTTGATGAGCCTGATTTGATTTCCATGTATGGCAACGAGCGACAAGAAAAGATTGATGAAATATTGCCGAAGTATATCAATCGTGGTGATCATGGGCTTGATAACAGCTTTGGCTGGATGATTCTGGGCTTCATAGAAAATGCCGACGGTTCAATGCGTAGACAAAGCTATGAAGAACATAACTTCTGCATGGGTTGTCATACCTCGATTGGCAGTACGATAGATCAGACTTTTGCATTTCCACGGAAGGTTACAGGCTCTGAAGGTTGGGGCTATATTAACTTGAAGGGCATGAAAGATGCGCCGGTAATGGGTGATACCGAAGGTGAAATCCTGGACTACCTAAAGCGAGTTGGTGGTGGCGATGAGTTTCGTGAGAACGGTGAAATGCTAGAGAAATGGTTTAATGAAGACGGGACAGTTAAGGAAGAAGAGGTGGTTGCCGCCGATGTATATGAGCTGCTAACGCCTTCTGTTCGTCGAGCACTTGATTTAAACAAAGCCTACATGACCATTGTTGCTGACCAGGACTTTATCCATGGTCGAGACGCGAACATTACGCCGGTGACAAATGTTTATAAGGAAGTGGACCCGGATACTGCGCCGACGCTACCAGCAGATAAACAGCGTATGAAAGATATTCGTTTGCAGTGGTAAGTGGCATATGAAATGAGAAGGGGGCTTAATATAAGTCCCCTTCTGCGTTTTGGTATTTCCTTTTTAGTGTTTGCCCTTTAACGCGTGACAAACTCTGGGCCAGCGCCCATGCTCCAAATAATGACGGTGCCGATTAATGTTGTCACCAGATAAACCAGAGAAACTGTTAATATCGCACCGACAAAGAAGAAGGCTTGATCCTGGGATATCTTCAGTACATGAGGTAAACCGTCATACATCAGGTAAGCTGCATAACCCGCTGCTGCGAGGAAAATAGCAGCATTCACCCAAGGCTCTGGGTACAGTGGTGCTAAACCAGCTAGGAACAGAGGCGTGCAGGAGTAAGCGACGAGTGCTATTCCGTTCGCGGCAAACTCATCATGGCCACTGCCATAGTTGCGAGACATCCAGTCAATCATAAAGCCAATAAAGTAAATGCCCGCGACCATGGCGACATAAGTCAAAATACTGAGCGTCATTGCACTCGATTGAGAAAGGTAAACTAACTGGCCTTCACCCACTTGCCAACCATATTGAGTGGTTGAAATGTAGGCGCATACTGGGGCAATCAAGGCGAGAAGGCAGATATAGGCGGCCATCTTAAGCGGGCTTGAATGTTCTTTTCTTATTGATTCCCACTCTTCATCGGGGTGTGTGAACATTCCAGGGACATGACTTAATAACATACGGTAAACCTCTATTGATCATTATTGTTTTTTAGGAGTTACTGCGCTGTCTATTTCTTAGACAGTTTTATTATAGGCCAGTCAGGGTTCAGAAGCTTAGATCTCTTTGCACTTAAAAAACGACGTGTACTTCCCCTTTGTTCTTATGAACTCCGCTTTTGAGTGAGCGTAGGAAGGCTTACACTTTGCGAAACAGATAATCATCCATATAACTTTCACCTCGTTGAATGGAGGCGAAATGCTCGAGTTCCAGGTGCTCGTTTATATTTCTGAGTTCACCTGGCTCTAGGCAGAAGCGACGGGAAAAGCCGTTTTTCTCATGATGGGTGAGGTTAAAGGTGCTCAAAAGTAACTTTCCACCGGGGCGTAACAGTGCGATGAACAGGGGCCAATAATGAGGCGCTGGTTTAAAGTGCGTCATCACGATGTTATCAAACGTCTCTAGCTCGTTTAGTTGTTCTGGGTGATCGAGGTCTAAGGTATAAGTGCTTACTTCTAGGTTTTTCTCTTGTGCGAAGGTGTTCAGTCGATCCAGGGCGACTTCTGATATGTCGGCAGCCGATACAGTAAAGCCTTTCGCGGCTAGGAATAAGGCTGCTGCACCGTCGCCACTGGCAATATCAAGCACACTGCCGGGTAGGAGCTGGTCTAAAGCCTCCTCGATAAAAGCGGGTGCTTTCGCTTGAATCATCGGGCGCTCGCTAAAGCGCTTATTCCAGCGAGCTTGGTCTTCTTTCATGGTCTTCTCTTTCTAGTGAGTAGGCTTGCTAACAAGAATAAAAGGGCTGAGGGTTTAATTCTCGCCCTCAAGTAGCCAGACATATTCAGTGATAGGAAAGGCTGCTGAAAACTTGTCTGAAACCTTCGTGCTATCAAGGGGCCGCAAGTTGTAATGCTGTGCGTAGTGTTGCTGCAACTCTTCTTCGCTAACTGAAAAAGGCGGTCCACCCATTAGGCTCTGATCATACTGATAGCAAACCACTAGCTGAGGCGTTCCAGCAACCAGAGTGTTGAGGTGTGAGGCATATTGCTTGCGCATCTCTACAGGCAAAGCAACTAAACTGCCACGGTCAAACACAGCGTCAACCTGGCCAAGCGTTTCTTTATCGACACTGAAGAAATCACCGACTAGTATGTCTACATTCTCAGCATGATAGCGTTTAATTTGCCCCTGGGTGCTCACTTCTGGCCGAACGCCCATTTCATCGAAAAGTTGTTGTATGGCCAACTCGCTTAACTCGATGCCAACAACCTGAAATCCCTTAGAGGCTAGCCAAGGAATATCGAGAGTTTTCCCACATAAAGGTAAAAGTATTCGTTTACCGGGGGCGAGCTTGAGCAAGTCGAGGTGTTTTACCAAGTTAGGGTTTGCTTCACTTTCATGAAAGCCGATGGTGTTGTTTTTCCAACAATTGAACCAAAAATCGGATTGCATAGAGATACCTGGGATGAGCTTAGGAAGGTTAAGTATTTTAACGCTGTCTAGCGCTTAGGCAAGTGTAACTAAGTGTCGACATAAAAGGATCTTACTTATTTAGAAGATTCTAAATGCTAATTGGTAGATAATAACACTTTAAAGCTTGCTCCCAGGGCAGGCTGATTCATTGTTAGATTCATGTTGAAACCTAAAAGAGAATATCTATGCCTAATTGCCCGAAGTGCGATTCTGAATACCCTTATGAAGACGGCCCTAGTTTTGTTTGTCCTGAGTGCGCCCATGAATGGCCCATTAA
>NZ_LWGE01001521.1:0-5514 GCF_001635315.1 Oleiphilus sp. HI0123 | reverse complement strand
TAAGCTCACCTTTAGACTCCTGAATACGTGCACCACGCTGATCAACAGAATATTGTACAAAAGTCGCAGAAAGAGTTTTTATCCTATTCAGAGACTCTACAAGCTCATCCAGTGCAGAGCCTTGCGTTTCAGGTGCTGAATAAACTGAACAGGTAAAAAGAGATAAAACGGAGAAGAAAATAAATCTATACATAGTGTGTCCATAACAAGTAATACAAGGCGTATACACCCTAAATAAGCGTAAGCCTTTCGCTAGAACGCAACTTTAACACATGAAACAAAGCTGAAAAGATAATTGTTGTTCATCTTATCATCTTGGCTATTTGCATAGATAACAACCCGAATTCTAAACGCTCAGCCCCTATTCACCACTTAAAACACTACATATCGGCATATCTAGAGCCACAAAAATTGATTCAGAATCACTCACCCACTAGCGATCTTCTCTCATTAAACTACACTTGAGGATCAGTGGTTTAGATATTTCCACTTCTAACAATGGTGATCATTTTGAACGATGGCGACAAAGCCAACAATCAGGGCTACAGCTTGGGTGTAAGGCTTCTAAGAGTTGTCTTTTCACTCTAATTGCTGATTACTTTGGTGATCACTGCTGTACATATGTATAACGAGTACCAGCAACAAAAGTTACGCATAGACCGTAACCTTATTACCTACCAATCGATCTTTGGAAAGTCTATTGCCACAGCTTGGTGGAATTATGATATGGAGCAACTTGAAGCTACGCTCCAGGGGGTATTAGGGCTTGCCGATATTTCAGGAATCCTGCTGATAGATTCAGAATCGAAACAGATTTTCGTCGATGGAAATAGCCCCAAAGAGAACGTAGATAAAGACAGCTGGGCAAATAAGTTCTATCAAGAATTCGAGGTGAGCTACGATGGACGTAAAATGGGTACACTTTACTTGTTTTCAAGCAGAGACATAGTAATAGACCAAGTTAAACACAATTTTCTATTCATTTTGGTGAACGCTGTTATTAAGTCAATTGTGCTATGGATACTCTTTCTGTGGGCGTTTAACAAGTTTCTAGTTAAAGCACTTGATAAGTTTCTGATTAAGATGGAAACAACTGACTTTGACAACATACATGACGATAGGCCAACTCTATCTGCTGAACTCTCACACCCCGGGCTTGATAGCCGTGAATTACGGCGCTTAGATAATGTATTCACATCACTTAAAAAGCGTCTTGATAAATCGAAAAACAACTTGCTTTCGCTTAACTCAAATCTTGAAGACATTGTCAGCAAACGTACGAGCATGCTTAAGCGACAGAGTAGTCTACTAGAAGCAATGAGCAGCCAGGCACGAATAGGCGCATGGGAATATGACGTTCAAAGTAAAGTGCTAACCTGGTCGTCAAAAACGAGAGAGATATTTGAGGTAGACGATAGCTTCACTCCCACGCCCGACTCTATCAAGCAATTCTATCCCGAACAAAGCATGGGGAAACTTGAAGCACTCCAACTCGAAGCCATCAGATCCGGCACGCCTTGGGCTGAACAGTTAAAAGTAAAAACACATAAAGGCCATCATATTTGGATCACTAGTACCGGTGAAGCAGAGTTTGAAGATGGAGTCTGCCTTCGTTTGTATGGTTCAGTGCAGGACATTGATGCCGAGGTAGGGGCTCATCAAGACCTTGTAGATGCAAAACAAAAAGCCGTGGCTGCAGACGTTGCTAAAAGCGAGTTTTTAGCCAGCATGAGCCACGAGATCAGAACTCCCATGAACGGCATTATGGGTATGCTCCACTTGCTACTAGGTAGCGATCTAAGCGAACAGCAGCGAGATCAGGCTGAACTATCTCTTTCTAGCGCAGAATCCTTACTGTCACTACTAAACGAAATATTAGATATTTCGAAAATAGAAGCTGGCAAGCTAAAACTCGAATATATCGATTTTGACCTTTCTGAGCTTCTTCGTCACCAAGAAAGCTTATGGAAAGGGACTGTTGAAAAGAAAGGCGTCAAGCTTGAACTCCAGTGCACAGACATTTCTCATCAGTATTTAAAAGGTGACCCGAATAGAATTAAGCAAATCGTTTCGAATCTAGTCAGCAATGCAGAAAAGTTTACCGAACAAGGCATTATCAAAATGACCGCTTCGACCTTAGAAGTTGGCGATAAAATAAAAGTGAGTATTAGTATTACTGATACTGGAGTAGGTATAAAACAAGCAAAACTCGGCACAATCTTCGATATTTTCTCACAAGAGGACAGCTCTACCACACGTAAGTATGGCGGG
Organism: Oleiphilus sp. HI0123; assembly: GCF_001635315.1. Lineage (NCBI taxonomy): Bacteria > Pseudomonadati > Pseudomonadota > Gammaproteobacteria > Oceanospirillales > Oleiphilaceae > Oleiphilus > Oleiphilus sp. HI0123. The sequence continues at coordinate 3,243 of NZ_LWGE01001521.1, read as the reverse complement.
ACAGGTTTAGGCTTAACTATCGTGCGCGAACTATCTGAAATGATGGGAGGTCACGTAGACGTGGTGAGTAAATTAGGATGCGGCAGCACATTTACCGTTCAGCTATTATTAGATATTGGGAAACGCCACAAGCCATCAACACACTTGAGCCACGAGAACGTGACAACAAAGCCTCTCTAGGCAGTTTCAATATTTTGTTGGTAGAAGATGTCAAAACAAACCAATTGATAGCCGAAGTGATTCTTGATGAAAACAACTACCCTTGCACCACCGCTAATAATGGGCAGGAAGCCATTCAAATATTGAAAGAAAGTAATACACAATTCGACCTGATATTAATGGACTGCCAAATGCCAATTATGGATGGCTACGAAGCGACTAGAAAAATTCGAAAAGGGTCTGCGGGTGAACATTATACAAGAATACCAGTGGTCGCCATGACAGCTCACGCGATGAAAGGCGATCGAGACAAGTGTATCGAAGCGGGTATGAACGACTATTTATCAAAACCTTTTTCACCAGAAGAAATGTTAGAAAAACTACAATACTGGTTATAAAAGAACGGTTAGCATATTAAGCGAGCTATTAACTATAACTTATAAATCAAGCGTGATTAGGTAGAAATTATGAAAAGCTTATTATTCTCTACAAATTTAGCATTATTGGGGCTACTTACAGCAACCCTTGCTTATTCTTCCGAAAAACAGGTATCCCTTTCTTACGTTGATTACCCACCCTACTACGGAAAGACTCTAGAGAATGGAGGCCCTATAAGTGAAATCATTTCAGCTGCTTTTAAATTAAAAAATTACAAAGTAACGAAAGAACAACTGCCATGGTCTAGAGCGCTAGAATGGACCAAAGAAGGTAAATTCGACGGTATCTATACCGCCTGGTACAGGAAAGATCGAGAAAAAGATTTCGCCTATTCTGCAGAGCTCCCTGCAAATAAAGTAGTTTTATTCAAACGCAAAGACGCTCAAATCAATTATCAAAGTTATTCAGATCTAAAACCCTACACCATCGGCGTTGTTCGCGGATACGCCAACCCACCAGGCTTCGATGAAGCAGGCCTAACCCTCGCCCCCGTAACGACAGATAAACAGAACCTATTAAAATTATCTGCTTCCCGAATAGATTTAGTATTAGTAGATAAAGCACTAGGAAATTACATCATTAAAACGCAAATTCCTGATATGGCAAATCAACTCTAATCACTTGAGCCACCGCTAAAAAAAGATCCGCAATACTTGATGTTTTCAAGAAGTTCGCCTGGCTACCAAATAAAACTCAATGATTTTAACGATGGTCTGAAACAACTCAAAGAGTCGGGGGAAATAAAAGCGATCCTAGAAAAGCATGGGTTACAGTAGATAACTGTATCCTATCTGGGTCTAAGGTCAAATATTAGCCCTTACCCTATAGTAAGTTCGATAAGGGGCTTTTTAGCTATTCGCTGGTTACTGAATATCTTCAGAAAACTTGTCTCGACCAGAAAAGTATAGATTCTAGTCCTTGGGTGGAGGCGGTGCGAGGACTTCTCTAGATCCATTATGGCCGGCAGCACTGACAACACCAGCTTGCTCCATTGCTTCAACCAGGTTTGCAGCTCGGTTATAGCCTACCTTCAGCTTTCTCTGCACTGAGGAGATAGATACTCTTCTGGTTTCCGTAACAAATGCTACAGCCAGGTCGAACAAGGCATCTTGTTCGTTGTCTCCACCACCTTCTTCTGCAAAGGCTGCTACCGCGGGGTCTGAGCTATCGCCACCAGATAGAACCTCTTCAAGATAATTAGGTTGCCCGCGTTCTTTCCATGCTTCAACCACCTTATGAACTTCGTGGTCATCAACAAAAGCACCGTGAACACGAATTGGCACACCACTACCTGGTGGCATATATAGCATATCACCGTGACCCAAGAGCTGCTCTGCTCCACCCTGGTCCAATACGGTTCTAGAGTCGATCTTTGATGATACCTGGAAGGATATACGGGTAGGAACGTTTGCTTTGATCAAACCGGTAATGACGTCAACTGAGGGACGCTGAGTTGCGAGAATAAGGTGGATACCGGCGGCTCTTGCTTTTTGTGCGATACGCGCGATTAGCTCTTCGACCTTCTTGCCAACAATCATCATCATGTCGGCAAACTCATCAATAATTACCACTATAAAGGGTAAAGTCTCAAGATCCGGACGGTCACTTTCTTCATTTCTTAGGTGTAAATCTGGCACCCAGATAGGGTCCTTCATGGGCTCGCCGCGCTCAATAGCTTCTTTAACCTTTCGGTTATAGCCTGCAATGTTACGAACGCCCAAAGAAGCCATCAACTTATAACGGCGCTCCATTTCGGCAACACACCAACGCAGAGCATTCGCAGCCTCTTTCATATCGGTTACCACTGGGGTTAATAGGTGCGGTATACCATCATAAATTGAAAGCTCCAACATCTTTGGATCAACCATGATAAAACGCACTTCATCAGGTTGTGCTTTAAACAGCATACTTAGAATCATACTGTTAACACCAACCGACTTACCTGAACCCGTCGTACCGGCTACCAGCAAGTGCGGCATTTTCGCCAAGTTTGTAACGACCGGGTCGCCTGCAATATCGTTTCCTAACGCCAGGGTAACCGGTGACTCTGCATCATCATAATCCTTAGATAGCAAAACTTCGCTAAAGCGGACAATCTCTCGGTGCTCATTTGGTATCTCGATACCAACTACTGACTTACCAGGGATAACTTCAACCACCCTGACAGCAAGTACTGCCAAAGAACGAGCCAGATCCTTCGCTAGATTAGAAATCTTACTAACTTTTACACCGGGGGCTGGCTGAATCTCAAAACGTGTAATCACCGGGCCGGGATTAACCTCTACAACTTCCGCTTTGACACCAAAGTCGCCCAGCTTCTCTTCAAGTAGCCTAGACATATGCTCGAGCATCTCTTTGGAGAAGCCGAGTTTTTTATTAGTTTCTGCAGGATCAAGTAAAGATATAGACGGTAAAGGACCCTCTGAAGCAATAAACAAACTCCCCTGCTTTTCATCTTCCAAGCGCTTACTTGCTTTGCTCTTCTTAACAAAAGGTGAGATTTTAATTCCAGACTTCGTTTCGCTAGACGCATCACTTGCAACCTCAACATCATCTGCTTTGCCTTGCGCCTTGGTACCCGCTTTGACCTGAATAGGCGGCGACTGTTCAAGCTCGGAATCTACTGGAGAATATGGTTGTTTGCCT
>NZ_LWGE01001520.1:0-3796 GCF_001635315.1 Oleiphilus sp. HI0123 | reverse complement strand
CAAGCCTTTTAATTCTGCATAAGTATCCTGAATCATTTTTGCATCTGCACTGGCCCGATGACGCGCCAGACCTGCTAATTCAATAACTTTGTCGTGGACGGGTGTCCATTGTTCTCGTTCTTCCTGGCTAAGCAATGAGAGTAAAGATTCAATTCGAAAGGCTTGTATACATTCAGCTTTATCAAATAACTGACCCAGCCAGCACATGTCATTAGCCCAGCCATCTGAATATATGGTCTGACCTGCAAGGTTGTGGTTAAGCCACTGGGCAACGCTAACAATATCTCGCCCTTTTTCTTTTAATAGCTCTTGGGATATTCCATGAAGCGCTTCGGCGTCCCGGTTCTATTTCGTCCAATGAGCTAATGGTTTTATCAGGGTACAGCCCGTTTCTCCCTTACCTGAAATAAAACCTACTTCGATTGGATAAGAGCCCTTTCCTAAGCCTGAAGCTTCAATATCTATTATTGTTGGTAAACTCATAACTACCTTTCTAGTGTTGTTATGTATAGTCTAGTCGATACCCGTAAGAAAACGTTCACATATTCCTATAAAGGTTTCCGGTTTTTCTGCATGTAACCAGTGACTGGCTTTTGGAATGATTCGGACTTTTGCAAAGGGAAATAAGCTCACTACTTTTTCTTTATGGGCGGCCTGTATATAGTCTGATGCTTCGCCAGCAATGAAGAGCACTTCCCCTAAAAAAGGTTTTTCAGCATGCTGTCCATCCAGAATATGATGGTAATTTTGATGGATGGCGTTGAGATTTACTTTTAGATCGAAACCTCCACCGGGCTTGGCTTTTAGATTCTTTAGTAAAAATTGCCTCACCCCCTGCTCTGGAACAAATTCCGCTAGCAAAGAATCTGCTTCCTTTCGACTTACGATATCTGACTCTAGCAAAGCAAATAAACCAGCAAATATTTCATCGTGATGTCCCTCATACCGAACAGGCGATATATCGGCAACGATCACGGCCTTTATTCGTTTTTGCTGGTGCAGGGCTAGACTCATAGCGACTTTTCCACCCATGGAATGTCCAAGCACATATGCGATATCAATACCTTGATCATTCATATATTCGATCACATCTTCTGCCATAAGCTCATAGTTCATCTCTTCGCGATGAAACGAACGACCATGGTTTCTCAGGTCAATAGCATGGGTTTTAAACTTACTTGCCAAGGCCGTTGCAACACTGCCTAAATTATCTGACGAGCCAAACAGGCCGTGAAGGATCAATACGGGGAAACCTTCCCCTCTTATGCGCGAATATAGTTTAGTCATTGTATTTTTTTTAATCAGTTCACATTATCACCAAGAGCTCATGGCATATTCTCATATGTATCCTAATCTGACTAATTAAATGCTTTTCACTTCTAAACTGTGATACGTAGTAAGGTATATTTTTTAATGATTGTAGAGCTCCACCCTAAAGAAAATCGTCGTAACCGACGCGTCCCCGCCGCAGAACTCGTGGCACAAATCAAAACTAAACAAGGTCTATTTTCTAGCTGGCTTGATTTAGATGTTCTCGATTTCAATCTCCTTGGCCTTGCTCTGGCTGTACCCAGTGAACCAGAACTCGGAAGCAAGCTAAGTTTGCGCCTCGTTTTGAATATGGACATGGGGGAGCTAAAAGTTAATCAAATTGAGGCAAAGATTGTAAATAAGGTAAGGATGGATAATGACGATACTTCGTGGCGAGTCGGCTTGGTCTTTTCAAACCAGTCTAAGCAAAGCGGCGATAACCTTAGCCAACTAACACGCATTAGAGATATGCTTGAGAGAAATAACGCAATAAAGCAGCGTTTGAAAGCAGTTTAGTGTAATAAAAAAAGGCGCACTTCGCGCCTTTTCTTGAACCTCTTAATCTACTTAGCAAAAAAACATACTGTTCAGATAATTTGCTAGCTCAGAACAATTTTCTTTTTCATTTTCATTTTGTGGTACAAAAACTTCGTATTCCATAGTGGTTCCCCGTCAATAACACCGCTAGTATAAGTTTGTAATTCGTTTACTGTACAACTCCTAAAGGACAGTGTGTGTAATATATAGCAGACCGAATGCCTGTTCTTGACGATATGTGCCACCTTTTTGACTGACTGTAGCATTCCTAATTAACAGTAATTAATACACAGCTTTGGTTTAATTACTACAATAGGTATCTTTAGTCACGGTTAGGGAAAGGAAAGCTAAATGACAATTAAGTCTGGCAAGTCCCGGGTCAAAAACTTGTTCGTAAACTCCTCAACCGCGAAAGTATTGTGCGAATATCTTATTCAAAAAGGTATCAATAACGAGCTTTTGATTTCTACCTTGGCCTGTGAACTACACGAGCTTGAGTTAGCAGACTTCCGACTAAATATCTCTGCTTATCATGCGTTATGGTCTCTTGCGCTTTCCTATACCTCCGACGAGCGTCTTGGCCTTAAACTCGCTCAGAATCCCCATAATGAAGAAATGGGTTTAGTTGCACACATTTTCTTTAATAGCCCAACCCTCTATGAAGGACTTCAACAATACCAACGCTACTATTCTTTGGTTAATGAAGGCATGCATATTGAAATTCACAATGATGATAAGTTTACTTATCTGGAATATGTCTGTGACTACAATGAGGTTTACTGCTCAGCCGATATAGAGCATACACTTGCGTTGTCAGTATTACGGGTCCAAGACCATATTAATCGAAAGCTCGATTTGGAAGCCGTTCATTTTCAACACCCTGCACCGGGTGATATTTCTGAGTTTAAAAAAATATTCCGTTGCCCTCTTCGATTTAACCAGAGCCACAGCACACTCATTTTTAAGAAGTGTTATCTCAACTACAAGCTACCCAGGCGTAGCCCTTATCTTTATAAATTATTGATTAAACATATAGAGTCGCTTTCTAGAAAAATTCTACCCGCGATCAGCTTTACCGACTCGGTAAAGACTACCCTTGAAAGCCAGCTTTCCAAAGATAAGGTAGATGCTGAAAATATCGCAAAAAGAATGAATATGAGTCGACACACGCTATATCGACGTCTTAAATCAGAAGGAATTTCCTTTCATGACCTGCTTGATGAAGTGCGTGAAGAAAAGGCCTACGCATATTTAAATAAAGGCAAACATAGTCTAAGCGACATTGCTTTTTTGCTCGGCTTTTCTGAACTTAGCGCCTTTAGCCGTGCTTTTAAACGCTGGACCGGAATTTCTCCCGCAAAATATCTTAAATCTCGACCCCAGGAATAGTATACAAGCATGCTAAGACTTCTCTTTATCCTTCTGACTGCGCTGACACTTGATGCTTGTACAAGCTTGAGTCACTTAAAGGCACCAATCGCAAAGAAGCATGTTGAACAGAAGACTAAAACACCCGCTAGTGAAAATATCGAGGAATTATGCAAGTACACATCCCATAAAGGCATTTCCGAACTCATTTCAGTGAAAGGAGCCTACCTCACTTTTATATTCTTTCCCGGTAATGTCGAGTTTCGTCTTGAAAAAGAAAAATTCCCTCTACAAAAGCTTATCGGCAGCGAGTTCAAGGCTATTTATGAAGAACTGGTTCAAGGGCATGCTAAATGCCACAAACCAGCACCTCAGATCATAGGTTTACCACATTAAGTCATCAGGTATTTGATAATCTTTATACGGATCATCTTCTTCTATTTCTGTATCTTGCGGCTGTGACTTCTCCATGTGGTAGACAATCGCTGCCTCATCTCTCTCTATTATTTTAGTGGCCGCTGTTGCTGGTATTAAGATAAAACTTTCATCTAAATTGGCTATTGCTAACCTGCCTTTCAAT
>NZ_LWGE01001519.1:0-2117 GCF_001635315.1 Oleiphilus sp. HI0123 | reverse complement strand
AAGTCTGATTGGATGGAAATGGAAAAGGAGCGTGGTATCTCGGTAACGACCTCGGTGATGCAGTTTCCATTTAATAAATGTCTGGTTAATTTGCTTGATACGCCGGGGCACGAAGATTTCTCGGAAGATACTTATCGAACCTTAACTGCGGTTGACTCTAGTTTGATGGTGATTGATTCAGCCAAAGGTGTAGAGGAACGTACAATCAAATTAATGGAGGTTACGCGTCTTCGTGACACGCCTATTGTAACCTTTATGAATAAGCTCGATAGGGATATTAGAGATCCGATAGAGTTAATGGACGAAGTGGAAGACGTTCTAAAGATTGCGTGTGCACCAATCACCTGGCCTATTGGCATGGGTAAAGAGTTTAAAGGTGTTTATCACTTATATAAGGATGAGACAGTCCTTTATCAGACGGGGCAAGGTCATCAGATTCAGGATTCAAGAGTAATAAAAGGTCTCGATAATCCAGAGCTGGAAGAGGCGATTGGGCATTATGCAGAAGAACTTAGAGATGAAATTGAATTAGTTAAAGGTGCATCGCACGAGTTTGATCATGAGCTATTTTTAGCAGGCGAACTGACGCCGGTGTACTTCGGTACCGCTCTGGGTAATTTTGGTGTAGACCATATGCTTGAAGGCTTAACTGAGTGGGCGCCTGCGCCGCAATCACGAGCGACGAATGTGCGCCAGGTTGAGGCCGAAGAAGAAAAGTTCACAGGCTTCGTTTTTAAAATTCAGGCAAATATGGACCCAATGCATCGAGACAGAATCGCATTTATGCGCATTTGTTCGGGAAAGTATAAGAAAGGAATGAAGTTAAAGCATGTTCGCACAGGTAAAGATGTGCGTGTTTCAGATGCGGTGACCTTTATGGCAGGTGACCGAGAACATGCAGATGAGGCTTATGCAGGCGATATTATTGGTTTGCATAATCACGGGACGATTCAGATAGGTGATACCTTTACTGAGGGTGAGCAGCTTAAGTTTGCGGGCATTCCAAACTTTGCGCCTGAGCTTTTTAGACGAATTCGTTTGAAAGATCCTCTGAAGATGAAGCAGCTTAACAAAGGCTTGATTCAATTGTCTGAAGAAGGCGCTGTTCAGGTGTTTCGTCCGCTGAAGTCAAATGACTTGATAGTTGGTGCCGTCGGGGTGCTTCAGTTCGATGTCGTAGTGCATCGATTAAAGGCTGAATATAAGGTCGATGCTATGTATGAGCCGATCAGCGTTGCGACGGCGCGCTGGGTGTCGTGTGATGACCCGGTCAAACTAGAGGCGTTTAGAAAGAAATGCTTTGATAATTTAGCTTTGGATGGGGGGGATAACTTGAGTTATATCGCGCCAACGATGGTGAATTTACAGTTATCTGAAGAGCGCTACCCTGAAGTGCAGTTTAGAAAGACGCGAGAGCACTAATTGCAGAATGAGGTGATAGGTCCGGAGCTTTACGATACTCATTGTCATTTAGATTTTGTTGAGTTTGAGGGGCGGCAAGAAGCCCTGCTTGAAAGTTGTCGCCGGGCAAGTGTAACAAAGTTGATTATCCCATCGATTGATCGTGGATCATGGGAGGGGGTGCAAGGCTTATCGCTTGGCCATCCTCAGCTAAGTTATGCCTTAGGGTTGCATCCTCTTTTTATAGCTAGGCATTCTTTAGGCGATATTAGCAGGCTTGATGCGTGCTTATCCCCGCGGCCTGAGGGGCTGGTTGCTGTTGGCGAGATAGGGCTTGATGTAACGGCAGCAGATATGGCTCTGCAGTACAGCTTGTTTGAGGCGCAGTTGGCGCTTGCAAGTGATCATGGTTTGCCCGTTATCATGCATGCTCGAAAAACGCATTCCCAGATACTGTCCGCATTAAAGAAGTTTCCAGGGAAGGGGGTGATTCATGCCTTCTCCGGAGGCAAGGACTTGCTCGATCAGTATGTCGCCAAAGGGATAAGCATCGGTGTAGGTTGCGTTATTACTTGGCCAAGTGCCACGCGAACCCGATCCGCTGTTGCGACAGCCCCTTTGGGTAGTTTGTTGTTGGAGACGGATAGCCCGGATATGAGAGTTTCCGGGTTGAGGCGAGAGTTTGGTTGTCCTTCGGATATTCGTCAGGTTTTTTC
>NZ_LWGE01001518.1:0-3914 GCF_001635315.1 Oleiphilus sp. HI0123 | reverse complement strand
ACGAACAGCCAGGTCTCGCTCAAAAAACACCTGAAGGAAATCTTCAATGGTACTCTTTAGGTCAGCAAAACTAACATTCTCTTCCACCAGCAGGCCTTCAACCTGATGGAACATCGGCGTATGCGTTTGGTCGGAGTCGCAACGGTATACACGGCCCGGACAGATCATACGAAATGGTGGCTCTCCCTTCTCCATCGTGCGTACTTGCACAGGTGAAGTGTGAGTTCTTAATAAGGTATTTGCATCAAAGTAAAAGGTGTCGTGCATAGCACGTGCCGGGTGATGCCCCGGGATATTCAAAGCTTCGAAGTTATGGTAATCATCTTCGATTTCCGGGCCTACTTCTACTGAGTAACCGGCTCTGGCAAAAAACTGCTCAATTCGGCGCATTGTTTTGGTTACCGGGTGCAAACCACCGGTATCGCTTGCGCGGCCTGGCAAGGTGACATCCACAGCTTCTGAACGGAGCTTGTTCTCAAGCTCAGCTGTTTCAAGGGACTCTTTCTTGGCTAACAGTTTTTCCAAGACACCTTCTTTGGCTTCGTTTATCTTTGCTCCGGCCGCTGGTCTTTCAGACGCATCTAGCTTACCCAATGTTTTGAGTAGCTGGGTGATTTCACCCTTCTTGCCTAGGTAATCAACTCTGACCTGGTCCAATTCTTGAATTTTTTCCGCTGCATCTACAGCGCTAATGGCGCGTTGAACAAGTTGTTCAAGGTTTTCCATTACTGCTCTCCGAAAAAACAGTACTCAAAATAAAAATAGGGGGTGAGTTGTCTCGCCCCCTATCCAGCTATTACTTATGTTTCAACGAGTGTTGAACTAAGTCTTAGTTTGCTAGTGCAGCTTTAGCCTTTTCAACAACAACAGTAAATACTGCTGCGTCGTTCATTGCTAAGTCAGCTAATACTTTACGGTCGATCTCAACGTTAGCTTTTTTCAAGCCAGCGATTAATCGGCTGTATGACAAACCGTTTAAACGTGCACCAGCATTGATACGCGCGATCCATAGACGACGGAACTGACGCTTACGCTGACGACGGTCACGGTATGCATATTGACCTGCTTTAATTACGGCTTGCTTAGCTACGCGATAGATACGGCTACGAGCTCCGTAATAACCTTTAGCTTGCTTTAATACTTTCTTGTGGCGACGGTTCGCCTGGACACCACGTTTTACGCGAGGCATATTTGACTCCTTACTAAACTATATTTTAATGGCTAAAAATTAAATACGAAGCATACGCTTGATTGAAGACTGATCAGAGTCTGCAACCTGCTTGCATCCACGTAGCTGACGCTTACGCTTTGGTGATTTTTTAGTCAAAATATGGCTAGTAAAGGATTGCTTGTGCTTGAATCCGTTAGCTGTTTTCTTAAAGCGTTTTGTAGCACCGCTTTTTGCTTTCATTTTAGGCATAATATCTCACTCCGCATTGGAAAAATTAACAAAAATAGCAACCGCGCTATTTTCTCTTTTTCGGGGCCAACACCATCATCATTTGCCGACCTTCCATTTTAGGTCGCTGCTCAACAGTTCCGTACTCTTCCAAGTCTGTTTCGACTCGTTCAAGTAGCTTCATGCCGATTTCCTGATGTGCCATTTCACGACCGCGGTAACGAATCGTCACCTTGGCCTTGTCCCCACCTTCAAGGAAACGTATCAGGTTGCGTAGTTTTACCTGATAATCCCCCTCTTCCGTCCCTGGTCGTAACTTAATTTCTTTAACTTGAGTCTGCTTCTGCTTTTTCTTCTGGGCAGCTTTCTGCTTCTTCTCTTCAAATACTTTTTTACCGTAATCCATGATTTTACACACAATCGGATCACTGTTGGCAATTTGAACCAAATCTAAACTTACTTGTGTGGCACGAGCCAGCGCGTCTTCTATCGGAACAATACCTAACTGCTCACCATCTTCTGCTATAAGACGAACTTCCGTTGCTTCGATATTCTCGTTGATCAACGCTTTTTTTGACTTGCCACTTTGGTTATTACGCTTAATGTCTATTTCTCCACATTAAAAATGCAAACATAGATGAGGTGCACATTTTATACTGCTTACTCACCAGAATTTGCGATACGACCTTTCTGTACAAAATCTTCTTTGAAGACCGCGAGAACATCTTCTAAAGGCATCACGCCAAGATCCTCTCCCTTACGAGTACGAATAGCCACTGTATTATTTTCAACTTCCTTATCACCCACAACAAGTAAATAAGGAATCTTGTTAATTGTGTGCTCGCGAATTTTAAAGCCGATCTTCTCGTTTCTCAAGTCCAGATGTGCTCTATATCCCGCTTCTTCGATATTTTTATGTATTTTTTTGCAATATTCGCTCTGTTTATCGGTAATATTCAGTATTGCGACTTGTTCAGGCGCCAACCAGAATGGAAATGCACCTTCGTACTGTTCGATCAAAATACCGATAAATCGCTCAAAAGAACCTAACACAGCACGGTGTAACATGACCGGAGTTTTACGTTCCTGATGATCACTTACATATTGGGCGTCTAGTCGACCCGGCATCGAAAAGTCTACTTGAATCGTTCCACACTGCCATACTCGGCCTAAACAATCCTTCAAAGAGAATTCAATCTTAGGGCCGTAAAACGCTCCCTCACCAGGCAATAAATCCCACTTCAAGCCTTTAGCGTCCAGAGATTCTGCTAAGGCTGCTTCGGACTTATCCCAAACCTCATCTGAACCAACGCGTTTCTCTGGTCGCGTAGATAGCTTGTAAAGAATCTCGCTAAAGCCAAAATCTTGATAAACTTCGTGCAACATATCGATAAAGGAAGATACTTCTTCCTGAATCTGCTCTTCAGCACAGAAAATATGCGCATCATCCTGAACAAAACCACGCACTCGCATAATACCGTGCAAAGCGCCAGATGCTTCATTTCTATGGCAAGAACCAAACTCGGCAAGACGTAAGGGCAACTCCTTATAACTCTTCAAGCCTTGATTAAATACCTGAACGTGGCATGGGCAGTTCATCGGCTTGATTGCAAAGTCTGCGTTCTCTGAGTGAGTAGTAAACATCTGCTCACTAAATTTATCCCAGTGGCCCGACTTCTCCCATAGCGTACGCTCAACCACTTGAGGCGTCTTAATTTCTTTATAACCATACTTGCGCTGCTTGGTACGCATGTAGTTTTCGATAGTCTGGTAGATACTCCACCCCTTGTCATGCCAGAAGACCATACCTGGCGCCTCATCCTGCATGTGGAATAAGTCTAACTTCTTACCTATTTTACGATGGTCTCGCTTTTCGGCTTCTTGTAAGCGATTCAAATATTGCTTTAGCTGCTTCTTATCTGCCCAAGCTGTACCGTAGATACGCTGCAACATTTTGTTGTCAGAATCGCCACGCCAGTACGCGCCAGAAATACGCATTAGTTTAAAATGATGGCAGAATTTCATGTTCGGCACGTGAGGGCCGCGGCACATATCTATATATTCTTCATGGTGATACAAAGCTGGCGTATCGGTCTTGGCGATATTTTCGTCAAGAATTTCCATTTTATAAGTTTCACCACGCGCTTCGAAAGCATCTCGTGCTTCTTGCCAGCTTACGGTCTTCTTAACAACGTCATAGCTCTTCTTAGCAAGCTCAAGCATACGCTTCTCGAGGGCTGCCATATCTTCTTCAGTGAGACGATGCTCTAAATCAACATCATAGTAGAAGCCATTTTCAATCGTTGGGCCAATCGCCATTTTGACATCAGGCCAAAGCTGCTTAATTGCGTGACCAACAAGGTGAGCGCATGAGTGACGCAATATTTCAAGGCCATCTTCATCTTTTGCAGTGATAATACTTAGTGTGGAATCTTCTTGAATCAACTCACAAGCATCGACCAATACATCATTTACGCGACCAGCGATGGTTGCCTTGGCAAGACCTGGACCTATA
>NZ_LWGE01001517.1:0-1679 GCF_001635315.1 Oleiphilus sp. HI0123 | reverse complement strand
TGGATAAAGAAAGTAGTGGTTCTGCACAACATTATTTGCTGCTGGACGAGTTTTATCGTACTGCGATTTTATTAGCGGGGCGTTACCCAATTTGGTGGCTGATTCCACCAAATTTAGAAGGAGAATACGAGGAGAAAGTTGATCTCCTGTTGAGTAAACGTTTTATTAAACAGCAAGAGGTTCTCGATTTTGGTAGCGCTGCGTTTATTCCTAAAAGTGAGTTGATAGGTGCTGGGCTATGGCAGCTATATAAAGGCCTGGACTCGCCCTATAAATCAGTACTGAAAATCTTGCTGGCGGAAGTTTATGCCCAAGAGCTTCCGGAAGCTGAAACTTTGAGTCAGGTTTATAAGCGCGCTGTTTATGATGATGAATTAGGTATTGAAGATCTGGATCCATATCTTCTTGTCTATCAGCGTCTCGAAGCTTATTTAAATAAAAGAAAAGAACATAAACGGCTCGATATTGTTCAGAAGAGCTTTTACATTAAAGTTGCGAAAAAACTCTCTCGATCCCCATCGGGAAGGGGGCCTTCATGGCAGAGAAAACTATTGGAAAAAATTGTCCGAACCTGGGGTTGGTCAGAGAGTAAGTTCAGGTACCTGGACTCTCGCGCCAAATGGAAAGTTGATGAGGTTCTGGTCGAGCGCCAAGTCTTAGTGGCAGAGTTGAGTTACTGTTATCGGTTTTTGTCACAGTATGCTCGCACTCATGGTATTCGCTCCAGTATTACCGCTGAAGACCTTAACCTCCTGGGCAGAAAGCTATACGCAAATTTTCAGAAGAAAGCAGGTAAGGTTGAGCGGGTTAATCCGGGTATTGTCGGGGACTTATGGGAAGAGAACCTGGCTATTCACCATACCAGCTCTCAGTTGATGCCAAGTGAGCAAAGCGGCTGGCTGTTATACAGGAATCTAAGTACTGATTCAGATGCTTCGTTTGAAGTGCCCTTGAAGAAATTTACTTCGATGGTGGAGTTACTTGCATGGCTATATTTTAACGGCATTGTAAATAGCTCCACTCGCTTAAGTCTGGTACCGGGTGATACGGGCTACAGGCTACAAGAAGTTCAGCAGATGATTCGTGCTTTGCAGCAAAGTATTAGCGTACCTCTTCCACCAGTGAATCAGGCAAGCTTTGTTAAGGCTGCGCAGGTTACACAGGTGGTCTTGTTTGTGAGCGTTGGTTTAGACCCCATGGAAGAATTAGCGGAACGGGGGATGCAGCGTTTAAGTGATCGTACAGATGCACTCGACTACAGTACCGATCGCTTTAACCTGGTACGCACGATAGATCAAATCAGTATTAATAGCTGGAATGAAGTCAGTGCGCACCGTTTTGAAGTGGGTGATACCCTGATGCAAACCCTGCAGTCTTATTTGCAGATTTGTTTGGCACAGCAAAGTGACTTCGAGTGTGAATTACGTGTATTTTGTTTCTGCCCTCAGCGAGCGAGTATTATTGCTTCGCGTGTTGAAGGTGTCTTTACCTCGATCAAGAAAGCTTTTTTTCCAGATGGACGTGTCCGCTCTGTTCGCTATGTTCTCGATATGGGCGGGCGTCACTATGTGGTTCAGTATGTTGATGAGCAGTTCAGGTATTTTTCCTATGCAAATGAGGTGGAGCTCTACAAAGCCTTAAAGCAGGGGCAGCGTCACTATAGCCCAATTATTTTTGAT
>NZ_LWGE01001516.1:0-1823 GCF_001635315.1 Oleiphilus sp. HI0123 | reverse complement strand
TCAAGACTATCTTTTAATGTCCTTAAAGTTAGCGACAAGCAATAAGAACAAAGCACGCATTGAGAAAATACTGCCGCTAATCCCGAACCTTGGTTTATCTGGCATGAATGTCGACCAGCAAATCGAGCTTTCGCACTTATTATCTCAAGCTTATGAAATCACAGATTTAACTATTGAAGCGGCGATCACCTTAATCGATCATCGCGGCCTAATTAATCCAGAGCATCACCAAGACACAGACGAGCAAATCTGGCACCTACTCCGCTCAACTGAAACAGCCGACCTAAGCCAATACATTTACACAGGCGACAACCCTGACGCATTAGCGTGGTTAGATCTAGCTCGAACAATCCAGCTAAATCAGATCAGCCTGGATGCCCAATATAATGCATTTCAGGCATGGAACGAGCTGTGGCCAAGCCATCCTGCCAGCCTGAATCCGCCTCACGAGCTAAGCATTCTAAAACAACTCCCAAACACTCGCCCCGATTCGATAACACTTGCCCTGCCCTTAAGCGGGCCACTTCAATTGGCTGGAAAAGCTATTCGTGACGGTTTCATGGCTCAACACTATGCCAGCAATAAACAAAACCCAAACCACGAACCACTACAAGTTCGTTTTTTCGACACAGCAACGCAAGACATTTTGTCACTGTACAATCAAGCACCTGAGACAGGCAGCCTAATTATCGGCCCTCTAGACAAAGCTTCTCTTAAAGCGCTGAACTCCTTAGATATTATTAGCACGCCAACTCTCGCCTTAAACTATCTTCCAGCGACTAACGCAGGTTCAGATAAGCTATACCAACTTGGTCTAGCACCTGAGACCGAGGCCAGACAACTTGCTACACGCCTACACGACAAATCACTGAAACGGGTCGGCATCATACTGCCAGAGAATAATCTTGGCTTTCGCATATACGATAGCTTTGTAGAAAGCTTCTCTTCATTAGACGGGGTCGTTATCGATAGCGTATTTTACAAAAATCAGAAATCTCTCGCTTCGAGCGTCGCCCGCCTCCTCGGCACTGAGGACAGCCAGAATCGAAAGCGAAAAATTCGAAAAATCACTAACACAGCGCTCGAGTTTTTACCCAGAAGAAGGCAAGATATCGACGCACTTGTCATGATTGCCAAACCCGAAATAGCACGTCAAATCAAACCTCTCTTTGCCTACCATTACGCTGCCGACCTGCCAGTATTCGCCAGCTCTCAAATTCATAACATATCTAACAACAACGACAACAGAGACCTGGACGGTATCGAGTTTATCGAAATGCCCTGGATGCTTAGCAGTACAATAGATATCAAAAGCCAGATAAATCATGCTATCCCCGAGTCAACAGAGCAATATAGCCGCTTTTATGCGCTAGGAGCCGACAGCTATAATATCGCCCCAAGACTACAGCTATTGCACGAAGTTCGAGGCAGCCAGATGCAAGGCCACACCGGCATGCTATCAATGGATGAGCAGGGCATTATTAATCGCCAATTAGAATGGGCAAAATTTAGAAAAGGAAAGGCAGTTACCATTAAGGAGTAAGGAAATGCTTAGCAAAGGACTTGCTTATGAGCAGATCGCCGAGAAATACCTTCGCACCCAAGGACTGAAAAGCATAACGAACAATTATCGGTCCAAGTTTGGTGAGATTGATTTAATTATGGGAGATAAGAATACCCTAGTCTTTATTGAAGTCAGATATCGAGCAAGAAATAACTATGGCATCGCAGCTGAAACCGTGACCCCACACAAGCAAAAGAAGATTATTAAGACTGCAAGCATATTCCTTTCTCACAAAAAGCTATGGAATATGCCATGCCGA
>NZ_LWGE01001515.1:0-3071 GCF_001635315.1 Oleiphilus sp. HI0123 | reverse complement strand
AAATTTCTTTAGAAACAACAGGGTATAAGCATCTTCAAATTGGGTCAGAGTAAAGGCGTTTGTTTTACTCTGGCCCCAATAGTACACACTTAAGGAAAAAGGTTTGGATTAGACGCTACTCTGGCCCTGCAACGATACCCGCATCGTGTAAGCGGCCAATTTCAGCACTACTCAAACCAACCACTTCAGAAAGCACTTCATCGGTTTGCTGCCCTAGTTTTGGCGCCGGTTGCGCAGGCTGGCGTTCAAATGCCGAGAAGTTCCAAGGAGCTCCTGCTGCTCTGAATGAACCAACACCAGGCTGATCAATTTGGTTAAACATTGGATTGTCTAGCGAGCATTCCGGGTCACTATCTACCATTTCCTTAACCGTTTGATACTTACTCCAACAAACTCCGTTTTCATTGAAGCGAGACTCAATATCCTTAAAACTGCGCTTAGAAATATAGTCAGAAAATAAAGCCGAAATCTCATCACGAGACTCAAAGCGAGCACCTTCCTGAGAAAAATCACGTCCTAGCGTTGCCGCTAGCTGGTCCATTTTTTCAGCTGTTTCTGTAGCAATACACAAGGACTTCCACTGGCGTTTGGTCAAGCCAATCACCATGACACGCTCGCCATCAGATGTCGTAAAGTCTCGTCCAAACGCACCGAAGAGATAGTTTCCATAACGTGGACGCTCTTCTCCTAACTGCGCTTCAGCAATAAATCCTAAGTGCCCCATCACTGCCATGGCCGCATCAGCCAAAGCAATCTTAGTGTGCTGTCCTTCACCTGTGCGATAACGATGACGCTCTGCAGCTAACAAGCCCAGTGCAGCCATCTGTCCTGTCACCAGATCCCAGGCAGGAAGTACGTGATTCGTTGGCGAGTTACTATCAGAGGGGCCTGTCAAAAACGGTAAGCCAATGGCCGGGTTAACCGTATAGTCTACAGCCGAGCCACCATGCCTATCGCCTTGAACGGTGAGCTGTATCATGTCTGGACGAATTGCCTTAAGATCCTCATAAGACAACCAACCCTTAGGTGGAAAGTTTGTCAATAGCATTCCCGCTTCTTTGCCAGGCGCGGTTATAATTTGCTTAGCGAGTTCTGAACCTTCTGGAGACCTAAAGTTGATCGCTACCGAACGCTTAGATTTATTTAGCCCTGCCCAAAACAGACTGACATTATCTTTTGTAACGGGCCAGCGACGATAGTCCAACCCCCCCCCTATCGCATCTATTCGAATGACGTCCGCTCCAAGTTGAGCTAAAGTCATTCCTCCAAGAGGCGCAGCGACAAATGCAGAGGCTTCAACCACTCGCATCCCCGATAGAATCGAACTCATATTGACATCCTGTTAGGTTATTTTGTAATAAATTATTAAGAAACTATATATGACGCGAAGAATAAACCAGCTTAGCCGCTAAATCCACTCGGAACAAAGTTCAGATTTGTAACCAATTTAGTTTTTTGCTTTTCGCTTGACCCAGCTCGTCTATACTAGAACTAACGACTTGAACGAGCTAAAGATGAAACATGGACAAACCAAGCGTATACAGTCACCAAGACCCCTTAAAGAAATTAGGCTCCAGTAGCCCTTTACTTGAAAAGTTGCGGCTACTCCATGGGCACTTAAAACATCAGCATCACTATATTGACCGTATCGCCGTCGCCTTGTTTGATGCGAAAACCGATACCCTTAAAACCTTTGCTTGGAGCAGCGAACACGAAAGCCCTTTGACTCACTATCAAGCAAGTTTAAGCGATGCCCCTTCCCTGATAGAGATAATCAAGAGTGGGAATCCACGAGTCGTAAACAATATGGAAATTTTTTCTGACGGCCAGAATACCCATACGAGAGTATTAGAAAAGAGTCATTTCGGCTCTAGCTATACATTTCCAATGTATCAAGATGGGCAATTTATCGGCTTTATATTTTTTAACTCCTTCGAAAAAAACGTCTTTGAAGAAAGCACCTTGGTAGACCTGGATATGACAGCTCACATGCTCGTTCTTCTGGTATCCCATGAACAAGATGTGGTAGGTACCTTACAAGCAACTGTCAGAAGCGCCATGAATTTCACTCACCATCGTGACCCTGAAACAGCAATGCACATCGACCGAATGTCCCGATTTTCAAGACTAATCGCTGACGAGCTGGCGCATAAATATGGTTTTGACGACCAGTTTGTCGAGCATATTTTCCTGTTCTCACCTTTGCATGATATTGGCAAGATTAGTATTCCCGACTCTGTACTCTTAAAGCCAGGAAAGTTAGATGATCAAGAATTCGAGATCATGAAATCTCACGCAGAGAAAGGCAAGGAGCTAATCGATACGCTGTTAGAAAACTTCAGCCTAGATAGCCTCAACTACATCGACATTCTGAAAAATATCGCCCACCACCATCACGAAGCCTACGACGGTTCCGGCTACCCTGATGGGCTAGTTGCCCAAGATATCCCTATCGAGGCAAGAATTGTCGCAGTAGCCGATGTCTTTGACGCACTAACCAGTGAGAGACCTTATAAAAAAGCTTGGTCAAACGATGATGCTTTCGCAAAAATTGACGCCATGGCTGGCACTAAGCTGGATAGGGAATGCGTTGATGCACTAATTAAAAATCGCGAGCTAGTCGAAGAAATCCAACGACAATTCAAAGAAAATATTATTGGCTAAATACCCTTGGCTTGACGTCTATCAGTGTCACCTTTTTTTAATGTAGACAAACTAATATCGAGCTAGTCACTACCGGCTCATCACTCACAACAAGCATTAAGGGAATAAAACAAGTATGTCGAAAGTTAGTCTTGGCCAAAGCGCAAGTATCAGCAAACGTTTTTCTGAAGCAGAAGTAAATGCTTTTGCAGAGTTATCACTTGACTTCAACCCGGTCCACCTTGACGCCGACTATGCAGCCAAGACACCATTTGGTAAACAAATAGTCCACGGGATGCTTGTTTCAAGCCTTTTTTCTGGTTTGTTAGGAAAACACCTGCCCGGAGAAGGTACCATTTACTTGGGGCAGGACTTAAAATTCAAGAAACCAATATTTATTAATCAGGAAGTCACTGCAACAGTAGAGA
>NZ_LWGE01001514.1:0-2117 GCF_001635315.1 Oleiphilus sp. HI0123 | reverse complement strand
TTAAACCTGCGATTGTCGACAATGAAGGCAATATTCTGGAAGGTGCAGCTGAAGGTAATTTAGTTATGCTGGATAGCTGGCCTGGGCAGATGCGTACTGTCTACGGCGACCATGAACGCTTTATCCAGACCTACTTTAGTACCTATGAAGGTATGTACTTCACAGGTGATGGTGCGCGTCGCGATGAAGATGGTTATTACTGGATTACCGGTCGTGTTGATGATGTCTTGAATATTTCGGGGCACAGAATGGGCACCGCTGAAATCGAAAGTGCATTAGTGGCTCACCCAGATGTTGCCGAAGCCGCTGTTGTTGGCTACCCTCACGATATTAAAGGCCAAGGTATTTATGTCTATGTCAGTATGATGCATGACCATGACATTGACCTAAATGACGCGCTCAAAGACACCTTGAAGCAATGGGTGAGAAAAGAGATTGGCCCTGTCGCGACACCGGATATCATCCAGTGGGCACCGGCGTTGCCAAAGACCCGTTCTGGTAAAATCATGCGCCGTATTTTGCGCAAGATAGCCGCGAACGAGCATGATAGCTTGGGGGATATCTCTACCTTGGCCGATCCTTCAGTGGTCGCCAAATTGGTTGATGAACGACTGAACAAGTAAGCAATCAACGCTACTGTAGGCAGAGGGGGAAACCCCTCGCAGAACCAGACCCTTGCTAGCCCGCCAGCGAGCCGTGGAAGGCTCTGCCTACAAGTATGGTTTTTCTCGAATCCGTAGGCAAACGGTTCCACCTCTCGCAGAATCTGCCCCCTTGCTAGCCCTCTAGCGAGCCTGGGACGGCCGCTCTGTCTACAAAACACTCCGCCAGATCCAGCAGTAAAATCGACAGCAATTTCCCTGATATCATTTAGACAACAACTTGGCTCGCTAATTGCGAATCACTCCAGCTACTAAAATTATTAATCTATAAATCAATGACTTATAGAAATGTTGCGCTAGCTTGGTGCAATTCTTGAGTAAATTGCTCAGGTATTGCACGGCATTGGTGCTCATTATTGAGAGAGTGTTTGTTTATGTTGTTTGGTCGAAAAGACAGAAAGCCTATCAAGATAGTAGAAAAACCTGTTAAGGAATGGAAGTACACCACCTGTGGTTATTGCTCGACTGGTTGCTCGATTGAAGTCGGTATCGATGAGGATGGAAAAGCGGTAGGAACCCGTGGTGATACCGGGGCAGATGTAAATCGTGGGAAGCTATGTATTAAAGGTATTTTTGAGCACCAACTATTTGATTCAGAGGGCCGCGGTGGTCAACCTCTGATGCGCGACAAATTCTATCAAGACTTTAAGCCTGCCAGCTGGGACCAAGCGCTCGATAAGACGGCCGCTGAATTCAAGCGAATCCAGGAAAAGTACGGCAAAGATTCTGTCGCTGTCGTCTCGACTGGGCAGATCTTCACTGAAGAATTTTATACTTTGGGTAAATTGGTGCGAGGTTGTATTGGTACCAATCATTATGATGGTAATACGACGCTTTGCATGGCTTCTGCCGTTTCAGGCTATAAGCGCTCTTTTGGTTCTGACGGACCTCCTGGTTGTTATGAGGACTTTGAGCATACGGAGTGCTTAATTGCCTGGGGCTCAAACCTGCCTGAGCAACACCCGATTATCTATTGGCGACTTAAAGAGGCCTTAGAGAAGCGAAAATTCCCGGTAATTGTTGTTGACCCTCGTGTAACCATGTTGGCGCAATTTGCTGATATTCACTTACCCATCACGCCTGGCACCGATGTGGTGCTCCAGAATAGTTTGATGCATGTGATTTTAGCTGAAGGTCTTGAAGACCGAGACTACATCAATGCAAATACCCAGGGCATAGAAGAAGTTGAAGCACTGGTTAAGGACTACGACCCGGTCAGTGCTTCAAAAATATGTGGTATTGATGAAGATACGATTCGTAATGTCGCGCGCTTGTATGCGAAAGCCGGTGCTGCAATGAGTATTTGGACGATGGGGATTAACCAGAGCACTCATGGTTCAGACGGCGTTGTCGGCATCAATAACTTGAACCTGATTACCGGAAATATCGGTAAGCCAGGTGGTACCAGCTTGTCTATTACAGGTCAGTGTAATGCTATGGGGACGCGTGAATGGT
>NZ_LWGE01001513.1:0-2589 GCF_001635315.1 Oleiphilus sp. HI0123 | reverse complement strand
CTAGCTATTGCAACTAAACAATTGATATAGCTAGAATTAAAAAGAGTTTTAATATTTTGAACGACTAAAAAGCGGAATATGTTATCATACGCGGCTTTTCCAGACACAAATTCTTGAAATAATCTGTTGTTAACAGTGTATTTTGATTCTTAGATAAAAGGTTTTTTGCGAATATGACTACGACGTCTTTAGATAAAGGTAAAATCAGGTTTTTGCTTTTAGAAGGTGTACATGAATCTGCTGTGGAAACACTTAAAAAGGCAGGTTATACCAACATTGAATATTTGAAAACTTCTTTGGCTCAAGATGAGTTGATCGAAAAGATCGCAGATGCTCACTTCGTCGGTATTCGTTCACGCACTCAATTGACTGAGGAAGTATTTCAAGCCGCTAAAAAGCTAATCGCAGTTGGTTGTTTCTGTATTGGTACCAATCAGGTCGACCTTAAAGCAGCTACCAAACACGGTATCGCTGTTTTTAACGCTCCTTACTCAAATACTCGAAGTGTTGCCGAACTAGTACTTGCCGAAGCAATTCTACTACTTCGTGGCGTACCTGAGAAGAATGCTCTTGCTCACCGCGGTGGCTGGCTAAAATCAGCTACCAATAGCTACGAAATTCGCGGTAAAAAGCTCGGGATTGTTGGCTACGGCAGCATCGGCAGCCAGTTGAGCGTTCTTGCTGAATCATTGGGCATGAAGGTCTACTTCTACGATGTAGTAACCAAACTTCCTTTGGGTAATGCAACGCAACTTGATTCTATGGAAGACTTGCTTGGCATGTCTGATATTGTCAGCCTGCACGTACCTGAAACCGGTGCAACACAAGACATGATGGGACCAGAACAGTTTGCTCAAATGAAAGATGGCAGCATCTTCATTAACGCAGCTCGTGGAACAGTTGTTGTAATTGACGCATTATGTGAAGCACTTAAGTCTGGCCGAGTATTGGGCGCCGCAGTGGATGTATTCCCTGTAGAGCCTAAGTCAAACAACGAAGAATTTATTTCTCCTCTTCGCGAGTTTGATAACGTTATCCTAACGCCTCACGTTGGTGGTAGCACAATGGAAGCGCAAGCCAACATTGGTTTCGAAGTTGGTGAGAAGCTAGCTACCTATAGTGATACTGGTACTTCTATCACTTCGGTTAACTTCCCTGAGGTTGCGCTACCATCTCACCCAGATAACCACAGAATTCTTCATATTCATGAGAACATTCCGGGTGTTATGTCCGAGATCAACCAAGTGCTATCTGAAAACAACATCAACATTCTAGGTCAATACCTTCAAACCAACGAAGGCGTGGGTTATGTTGTAATTGATGTTAATAAAGAGTGCAGCGGTCTAGCGAAAGACAAGCTAAAAACAGTCAACGGAACGATTCGTTGTCGAGTTCTGTTCTAGAAACAATTCGATCCGCAAAAAGCAAAAAGCAAAAAGCCGCATCTCATTTGAATGCGGCTTTTTTACTTCTAAATTAAGACTTAATTCTAACGAAAAGCGCTTATGCCTTGGATGCTGAGCCTTTATTACGAACCTTAGTTACCTTCTTGGTCACTTTTTTGCCTGCCTTTTTTTCCTCAACAATACTCGTCGTGGAATTTGCATTAAACTCACTAAGCAAAGCGTCAAACACGCTCTGCCTTTTGAGAAGCGACTCATTTACCAGATGATGCTGCGCACCCTCTAGATAGGCTATTTTCACCTCACTAAACACTCTCTTTAGCACCGTGATATTGTGTTCCCAGTCAACTGTCATGTCGTCAGTGCCCTGAATAATCAATACCTTTCGTTTGAGCTTCTTACCACTTTCAATTCGTGGAACCCAATCGCGTAAGGCACTAATCCAGTCAACCGCCAACCACTTGGACTGCAAGGGGTCATGTTCTTTCAGAAACTTCAGGAATTTCACATCCGCGCTATTTTGTGAGAATGAGCGATGCCACACTTTGAAAAACGGTTTAACCAAAGAGTGAGCCTTTTTAACAAAGCTCCAGCCTTTAGGTCGCACCAGCGGCGCGAGCAAAACCACCTTATCAAAAGCTTCACCGTGCGTTTCAGTATGCATTAAGCGGTCAATCAAAACTGCCCCGCCCGTACTCTGACCAACACAGTGGAATGGTTGCGGTAGATTAGCGCGACACGACGCCAAACAAGCATCGATCGCCTCTTGATACTGCTGGAAACACTGAATTGAAGCAGGCTTGCCACTTGATAATCCATGTCCAGGCATATCATAGATAACAACCGCATAACCCGACTTTATTAAAAAGCGAATTAGGTGATGATATATTCCGGCATGATCGAAGTATCCATGAAACACAAACACGGTACCTTTAGCATCAAGTGGTTTAAAGCTTTGCATAACGATACGAAAGTCACTTGCATCAAGCCAACCTGCACGCTGCTCTAGTCCGTCGAACTCACGATAGAAAGCCATATCATAGAAGTCATAGTAATGCGCTATTTCCCCCTTAACTGCAGCTTTCGACTTAAACGAAAACTTACCTAACTCCATTAATAAGCGATCACGATCCCAATTCATTCAACTTCCTCAATTAACTACTTTGTATCTAGATGTAAACGACGC
>NZ_LWGE01001512.1:0-3935 GCF_001635315.1 Oleiphilus sp. HI0123 | reverse complement strand
GGTCTGGATGAAGAAATATTATCGAAGAGGGATGAGCTTTATCGCAAGATGAAAAGAAAGAACCAAATAAGGTGGTCAAAAGCTACGCGGAACTGGGAGAAAGTGGGTGACGTTAAGTTGAACCCGGAGAAGGAAAAACAAGCAGCTTAAATGCTCAGGCGACAACTACCTTGAAAAACGCCGCAACCCCGAGAATATAAACGGTCATCCTCAATTATAAATGAAAAGGGAACTATCTCAGACAAGCTTACGTTAGTAATTTTAAGACTGACTTGCATAAACGTCTGAATATGACTAGACATTTGACCGAGCCATCTTATACTTTTTAATTCAGCCCATTTTGGTTTCAAATATAACTCAGTTCAATAACGTGATAAATAATATAACTTATCAACATTTAGATGCTCTTAATCACAAAGCCGAAGCTTTACTTAAGTGGAAAGAATTACTTCCATATTGTCAGCACAATTTTTTCCAATCAATACCATGGGTAGAAACATGGCTAGAAGCTCTGCCTAACCAACACCCCGTCTACCTCGTATCTTGCTCAGTTAATGGCACACCACTCTCTGGCATGATTATTTCCTTCAATAAAACAGTCCGATTACACATAGTTCACTCGGATGGACTCTACCTAAACAATACCGGCGACACACACCTAGATGAACTCACTACTGAATATAATCAAATATTAGTAAACCGCACCCTCAGCAAGGCAAACCAAAATGACGTCATTAAAGGACTTTTAGCTCATCTCGATAAAATTGCGAATTGGAATGAAGTGTTCTTACCAGCGCTAGCAAGCGAAACACGAGACAACTTAATATCTCTCCCCCCCCTTCTAAACACTAGACTCAAGCTTGTAAAGACAACAAAATCTTATTTTGTAGACTTAGATAAGATACGAGAAAGTGATTTAGATTATTTGAAACTGCTTAGTTCAAATAAACGCTCCCAGATAAAACGCTCAATAAGTGGTTATCAGCAATCTTCAAATATTGAAGTACAAGAAGCCGAATCTACCGGGCAAGCAATCACCATGCTTGAAGAGCTAGCAGAGCTGCACCAGATAGAATGGACTAAAAGAGGCAAAGCAGGCGCATTTTCAAACACATTCTTCTTTAACTTTCATAGGAAGTTAATTACCGATTACTTTGACAGCGACTACATACAAGTTCTCAAGATACACACCAAAGACAATATCATCGGGTATCTCTATAATTTCTTGTATCAGGGTGAAGTACTTTTTTATCAATGTGGTTTTAATTACACAGACATCAACAAACTAAAACCAGGCCTAACATCGCATTATTTCGCAATCCTATTGAACGCAAAAAAGGGGTATAACAAGTACGACTTTTTAGCCGGAGAGAGTCAATACAAATCGAGTCTAGCAACTGAATCAAACAATCTAAGTTGGATATTATTGCAAAAAAATCATAAACGCTTCATTATTGAAAACTTACTAAGATCTATTAATAAGCTACGAAAGAAAAATCAGCATACAAAAAATGATTAAAAAACAAGTCTTAGCTAATTTTCTAGCATCATCTAATTTTTTTAGATTGATTGGAATCCTTCAATCTCGCTCTTTAGTTATATTTAACTACCACAGAATCTATAACCCGCCTCTTGACACCCCTTTTGACAAGGGAGTATACGAACACTCTGTCGAGGAATTTGAGATTCAATTGAAACTTATTAGCAAACATTTCGACGTTATATCTGAGCAAGATTTAATCGACTCAATAACCTCAAATAGCTTCCCAAGCAAGCGAACAGCTCTAATTACCTTTGATGACGGCTACGTCGACAACTACACAATAGCCCGCCCCTTATTAAAGCAATATAAACTACCTGCGATTTATTTTATTCCAACTCTCCCTATAGAAAATAGAAAGCTTGGCTGGTGGGACCTTTCCTCCTATCTAATCTCTCAAAGTAAGAAAAGTAACATTAACATTGGCAATCAAAGCTTTCCTATTACCAATGCGCATGAAAAAGCAAGCTCTATTCAAGCCGCACTGGCTAGATTTAAATTAACACCATATGAGCATACAAAAGACCTGATCGAAGGACTATCTAACTCTTGTGAAGTAGCACTACCTTCTATAGAAGAGCAATCGGCTCAATGGATGAGCTGGGAACAAATTAAAAGCTTGCCGGAAGATAACGTAGCGATCGGCTCACACACCCACTCACATCGAGTATTAGCAACATTAGATGAACAAACTCAGTTTCAGGAACTTAAGGAGTCTAAAGAAATTTTGGAAGAAAAAGTGGGACGCACAGTTCAAAGCTTTTCTTACCCTGTTGGCGGATACGACCACTTCACCAGCAAAACAAAAGAACTTGTTAAGAAGGCAGGTTATAAAATAGGTTTTTCATACAATACAGGCTATAACAAGCAAGCAATAGATCCATTCGATATCAAGCGCTGCACCCTATCTAACAACTCCGCATACATGACCGGACAAATGCTATTACCATCTATATATAGCCGTACAGTCCCTCAAACGAGGCCTCACTAAAGCTTACTTTGAGATATAGATCAACTTAAAACAAAACCACTAAAAATAATAATTTCTACTCGCTGTTATGCTTATAACAATATTGGTATTCCTTCCTGGTCATTTCCATAGAAAAAGTCTCTGACATATACTGTCTCGCTCGCAGTCCAAAATCATGCAACAAGCTAGGCTGATCTATAAACTTATTGATCAGTTCTATTAAACAATCAACATCTTGATAATCATACAGGTAACCAGTTACACCATCTACAACCAGCCTTGGACTATCACCTACACGAGTAGCAATCACGGGAACCCCTCTAGCCATTGCCTCCATAATTGCGAGCGACAATCCTTCCTGCTCCGAACATACAATTAGTAAATCAAAAGAACTATAAACCTTAGACCTTTGAAGCTCCATTCCATGGAAAAACACTTTTTCATAATCCAAACAATTAGACGCTCTTTGTACCAAGCTATCTCTCTCTGGACCATCTCCAAAAAAATGAACTTCAGGATGATCACCCCTAGAACTTCTGATTTTTTCCATTGCCATAATCAAATCTTCCTGAGCTTTCAACTTGACCATACGTCCAACAGATCCCACCCTCAGGCCTTCATTCCCGCCAACTCTCTCATAAGACTTAGGAATAAACACACCATTAGCGATAGTTCGAAACATACCTCTGGGCCACCCAAAGCGCCTTGAAAAGACCTCTGAACCAGCATCAGAAACAAAGGTAACCCAATCCACCCAAAGCCGCGCAAAGAAATGAACAAAGCCCCAGACATATCCGGGCAAAGGATTTAACCCATGACGGGTGTATATTATTCTAACTCCCTTTAAATATAAGAGAGGCAAGAGAAAAAATAGGTATCTCAACACCCATGGACTGTGAATATGCAATACATTTTCTTGCTGGGAAACGAAACAAGAACATATAGATTTATAATCAATAAATCGATTAGAACTAGAAAGTAAGTAATCAGACTTCAAGTTCGAAAACTCGTCAACAAGGAGACCTCTTTCTGCACTACAGGAAAATACTGTAACCTGGCTACCCGACTCTGATTGCACTTCGCTCAGATCCAAAACAAAGCGTTCTGCCCCCCCAATTTCTAAACTCGATAAAGCATGAACAATATTAGACATACACCGTTCCTAATATAAATAGATGGCAACTCAAGATAGCAGATTTTATTTCCGCCATAACTCCCCCTCCTGCCCTCTCACAAACTGCACAAAAGCAAGAAAGTTAAACCAATTAAGCGCCACGAAGGAACTAATAATTCTCAACACCCTAATCTTAGAAATCGATTTAAAGTACAAACTCACCGGATATGACAACAATCCCATAATAAGCGCCCCGAAGTAGATCGAAAAAAACACACTGTTTGTAGCGAGCGAACATGAGCAAATAACAT